>NZ_JBVIGX010000008.1:20171-117060 GCF_055570595.1 Streptomyces sp. NPDC031132 | reverse complement strand
CCGTACATGTTCCGCTCATGTGCCGCCGGACATCTCCCGTCCGAACCCGACAGCTCACCTCGCAGTCCACCCCCACCCCCCCCCCCCCCCCCCAACCCCCCCCCCCCCCCCCCCCCCCCCCCCCCCCCTCCCCCCCCCCTCCCCCCTCCCCGCCGCCGTTCGGGCGTGGCCCCGTGAAGGCACGGCCCTCAGTAGCCCGCCTCGGCGCGGCCCGAGTCCGCCGAGATGTCCAGCCGGCCCGGCGCGGCGGGGTCGTCCATACCGGGGGCGACGTCACAGCGGCCCGTCCCCGCCCGGTCCGTGACCCGGAACCGGGTGGCCGTGGGCACGGTGAGCCGGATGTGGCCCGCGCCCGCCCGGGCGGTGACCTGCTGCGGCGGGGCGGCGAACCGGGCGACGGCCGAGCCCGCCCCGGCCCTGAGCTCGGCCTGCGGCGAGGTGAGCCCCGAGGCTTCGAGCGAGCCGGAGCCGACGCTCGCCCGCAGCGGTCCGCGCAGCGCGCTCAGCCGGAGCTGCCCGGCGCCCACCTCGGCGTCGACGGCGCCGCCCAGCCCGCTGATGTCCACCGTGCCGGAGCCCGCGCTCACCTTCACCGGTAGGCCGGCGGGCACGGTGATGCCCAGGTCGACCGAACAGCCGAGGCCGGTTTCCACGACGGCCCCGACCGCCGGACAGCGCGGCGTCAGCTTCAGGGTGTCGCCGAGCCAGCTCTCCTCGATCTCCGGAGCGGTCAGCGACCAGCGCACCTCGGCCCGGTACACCACCTGCCCGTCGGAACGGGGGGTGACCCGTACGTCGGCGCCACCCGCATCGATCTCCACCGCGGCCACCGGCCGTTCGCCGCTGCCGCCGCTCAGCGTCCCGCTCTCGGTGGACGTGTACGCCCAGACCTGCCAGGCGGCCGGGGCGACGACGAACACGGCGCTCAGGACCGCGGCGACGATCCACGCCACCCGCCGCGGACGCCACCCGTCTGCGTCGCCGCGTCCGCCGCCGCCCCCGCTCACGAGGTCCCGTCCAGGAAGCGCAGGACCGCCAGCACCCGCCGGTGATCCCCGTCGGCCTGCGGCAGGTCGAGCTTGGCGAGGATGTTGTTGATGTGCTTGGCGACCGCGCTCTCGCTGATGACGAGCTGCGCCGCGATCCCCGCGTTGGAGCGCCCCTCGGCCATCAGCGCGAGCACCTCCCGCTCGCGCGGGGTGAGCCGCTCCAACGGGTCGATGCCCCCGCGCCGCAGCAGCAGCTGCGAGACGACCTGCGGGTCGAGCGCGGTGCCGCCGGCCGCGACCCGCTTGAGGGCGTCGATGAACTCCTCGACGTCGGCGACCCGCTGCTTGAGCAGGTACCCGATGCCCCCGGTCCGGCTGGCCAGCAGATCGGCGGCGTAGCGCTCCTCCACGTACTGGGAAAGCAGCAGCACCGAGGTCCCGGGCCACTGCCGGCGGATCATGAGGGCAGCGCGCACGCCCTCGTCGGTGAAGCCGGGCGGCATGCGGACGTCGACCAGGGCGAGTTCGGGCCGGTGTTCGGCGACGGCGGCGAGCAGGGCCTCGGCGTCCCCCGTCTCCGCGGCCACCTCGAACCCGGCCATTTCGAGGACCTTGACCAGCCCTATTCGCAGCAGCACCGAATCTTCGGCGATCACAGCCCGCACGGCAGCTCCACAGTCACGACGGTCGGGCCCCCGAGGGGGCTGTTGATCAGAATGGTTCCGTCGACCGACCCTACGCGTTTGCGCAGGCCCACCAGCCCGGTGCCGCGGGCCGGGTCGGCGCCGCCCACCCCGTCGTCGGTGACGGTGATGCGCAGCAGGTCGGCGTCCCGGCGGGCCTCGACGCGGCAGCGGGAGGCCTTGGCGTGCTTGGCGACGTTGGCGAGGGCTTCGGAGACGACGAAGTAGGCGACGGCCTCGACGGTGGGACCGGGCCGGTGCGCCAGCTCCACGGTCAGTTCGACGGGCAGGGGGGCCCGGGCCGCGATCCCGGAGAGGGCCGCGTCGAGTCCGCGGTCCTCCAGGACGGCCGGATGCAGGCCGCGTACCAGGCTGTTGAGCTCCTCGATGGCCTCCTTGGCCTCGCGGTGGGCTTCGTCGATCACGGCCTTCGCCTCGGGCGGCAGGTCGGTGAGCGTGGCGCGGGCGATCCCGAGGTTCATGGCGAGGGCGACCAGCCGCTGTTGCGCGCCGTCGTGCAAGTCCCTTTCGATCCGGCGGCGTTCGAGGTCGGCGGCGTCGAGGACGCCGGCCCGGCTCTCGGCGAGGTCCTCGACGCGGCGCTCCAGCTCCCTGGCCCGGTTGGGTCCGAGGAGGGCGGCCGCGGCGAAGGCGTCGAGCCGGGCCAGGGCGGCGGCCGCCCAGGGGGCGGCCAGCAGGAGCAGGACGCCCAGTACGGTGACGGCGTCGTAGCCCTGGGTCCAGCCCGGGCCGCGGTCCTCGACGGGCAGCAGCCACGACCAGGCGTAGACGGTGGCCCCGGCGACCCCGCACGCCCAGGCGAGGACGACCAGGGCCCCGCCGGCCCCGGCGAGCGGGCTGACGAGCAGGTGGTACCCGTACTGCCGCCAGGTCGACTCGGAGCGCAGCCGTTCGAGCAGCCCTCGCGGGCGCAGCGGCCGGTGCGCGTACCTGACGGCGGGTATCTCCAGCTCCACCAGCTCCCGGAACCGGCTGCGTTGCAGCAGGGTGAGCAGCGGGCTCAGGAGCAGCATCACGAGCAGTGCGGCCGCCCCGCGCCCCGGCGCCACGACCGTGTACGTGAACGCGGCCACGGCGGGCAGGGCCGTCGGGATCCCGGCGACCGTGAAGGCGGTGCCGCGCCAGGCCCACGCCGACCAGGGAGCGTGGGCGGCCATCCAGCTGGTGGTGCGCCGCAGCGCCCCGGAAAGTCCCATGCCCGTACGGTAATCGCACTGGTCAGAGCCGCTCCACCACCCTGGTGCCCGCCCGGTGGTGCAGCCAGTGCCACCCCCGGTCCGGACGGTGCCGCTACTGATTTCGATCTTCCGCACGACCAGAGTGGTCGCCGTGCCCGGGGGACGGACCCCCGGGGCCGGAAGGAGCTCCACCGCCATGACCCTCGTCGCCCCGCGTTTCCACGCCCGCCGCACGCCCCGGCCGGCCACGCTGCTCAGCGGCGCCGGCGTGGCCCTCCTGCCGTGGATGGTGGTGCTGGCGAAGACGCTGCCGCAGACCGCGGAGGTCTCCAACTGGTCCACCGCGTGGATCGGTCTGGACGCGATGCTCGCCGCAGGACTGAGCGGTACGGGGCTGCTGCTGAGGCGGCACGATCCCCGCGCGGCGCCGCTGGCCGCGGCGACGGCAGCGCTGCTGGTGATGGACGCCTGGTTCGACGTGACGACCTCTGCTCCGGGCGGTGCCCGGGCGACGGCCCTGGCCCTGGCGGTGTGCGCGGAACTGCCGCTCGCGGCGGTGTGCGCCGCGGTGGCGGCCCGCCGCCCGCACCCCGCCTAGGCTCCGCCTACGGCTGTGCCTGGACGGGGTGGCCGTCGGCGTCGGTGGGTTCCCTCTGGGTGGAGAACCTGGAGACGAACACGTCGAAGAGGCCGTCCGGACGCCGGGTCAGTGTGGCCCCGTCCTGCCAGACGCCGTTGTCCGCCCACCACTGGCTGCCGTACGGGTCGCCCTGGTTCTGGTGGATGTTGTGCATGCCGAGCCCCTCGTCGAAGGGCTCGCCGAAGACCAGGACCGGCCGGCCGGGCACGAGGATCGGCTCCAGCGCCGCGGAGGCCTCCAGGTAGGAGCCGGAGATCCAGGGCCGGGGCGGGCTCAACCGGTCCAGGATGCGCTGGTACCACTGCGGCGGGTGTCCGCCGAGGAGGCAGCCGGGGCGGTCCGCGAGCGCCGGGTGCCGGAGGTAGTCGAGCGCGCCGGATCCGGACGTCCGGGCGAGGTCGTGGTAGCCGGGTGCGGGCGAGGCGACCGGGTCGAGCACCGAGGCGTGCAGGGTGAAGACCTTCCACTGCACGCCGGTCGTGGACTGCTTGCTGTCCACGTCGACGGCGCACGCGTAGCGGCCCGCGGGCGTGTCGACCTCCAGGTGGACGTGGAACCAGCGGCCCTGGTCGTCGGGCCGGTCGCGGAAGTGGCGGTGCAGGGTTCCGGACAGCACTCCGTAGTTTTCGAGCGGCATGCCGCCAGTGAACCACCCGGCCCGCCCGTCGACGGACGCCACCCTGGCGTGTCCGCGCCGATCCGGCGCCCATGGCGAACACTTGACGGAACGTTGACTGCCTCCGGAGCGAGCCGCCCCGGACCCGGTGGCTACGGTCCCTCTCATGCCCCTACCTCCTCCCCTCCCGGTCCTCCCGTACCGCAAGCCGACCCGCGGGCGCGACTACTGGGTACTGGACGACGTACTGCCGGATCCGGGCGCCGTACGGGAGCGCTGCCTGGCCAAGGACGACTGGACCGAGGGCCATCCGCACAAGCCCGAGAGCTGGCCGGGGCTGCGCGCCATGCCGGGGCTCGAGCCCGAAGAACTGGCCCTGGTGGAGCGGCTGGTGCGCAAGTCGACCGGCGCCCCGAAGATCTGGGCCGAACGGCCCGCGGGCGGCGGCACGTTCAACCACAACTGCGTCCAGGTCGTCGGCGAGGGCGAATCCGAGCCGCGCCCGCACACCGATTCGCGGACCCTCTGCCGCTACGCCGCCGTGCTCTACCTCAACCCGAAGGTCCCGAAGGACTGCGGGACGAGCTTCTACCGCCAGAGCCTGCCCGGCGGCGCCCTGGGCGGCAACCAGGTGATCGCACCGCACAACAACCTGGTCGACGCGCTGGGCACCCGCTTCGTGTCCCCCGACTCCTTCACCGAGGACGTCCGGATCCCCCACCGCGCCAACCGGCTGCTGCTCTACTCCGCGAACCTGATCCACAGCGCCACCGGGTACTTCGGGCAGACCCTGGAGGAGAAGCGGATGACGGCCGTCTTCTTCTGGCAGGCGTAGACAGCGGCGCGGGACGCGGGCAAGTGTGACGGAAGTCTGACGGACTGCCGCCGGGCCTGGTGCCGGGGCGCCGGCGGTGGTCGAATCGGCCCGTGAGCCCAGCACCTGCACCCGTACCCGCACCACCCGACCCCGACGGTCAGGGCGCGCCGGTCGGCCGCCGCCTGGTCCTCGGCATGGTCGGGCTCGGCGCGGCCGGCCTGATCGGCGCCCCTTACCTCCAGGGCGGTTTCGAGAGCTTCCTCGGCGCCGCCGCCGACAAGGACCCCACCGGCCTCACCGGGCTGCTGCCGAACGGCGGCGGGTTCCGTTACTACTCGGTGGCCGCTTCCGTCCCCCGACGCGGCCCCGAGAGCTACCGCCTCACCGTCGACGGCCTGGTCGACCGCCCGATGGCGTACACCCTCGACGCGCTGCAGCAGCTGCCGCAGACCCGGGTCGTACGGGACGTCCAGTGCGTCACCGGCTGGCGGGTTCCCGGCACGCCCTTCGAAGGGGTGCCGCTGACGCGGCTGCTCGACGCCGCCGGGGTGCGCCCCGAGGCCCGGGCCATCCGGTTCAGCTGCTTCGACGGCACGTACACGGAGAGCCTCACGCTCCCCCAGGCCCGCCGGGACGACGTCCTGGTGGCGCTGCGCATGCAGGACGAGCCGCTGGGCCACTCCCACGGCGGTCCGGTCCGGCTGTACGTCGCCCCCATGTACTTCTACAAGTCGGCGAAGTGGCTCTCCGGCATCACCCTCACCCGTGACGTCGAACCCGGCTACTGGGAGCGCCTCGGCTACGACGTCGACGCGTGGGTCGGCCGGTCGAACGGACGCGATGATGCCCCGACCGTCTGATCCCGTGCAGCGGCACGCCGAGCGGGTCTTCCGGTTCAGCCGCGCCGAGCGGTGGATCCACCGGGCCACCGCCGCGCTGATGGGCCTGTGCGTGGCCACGGCGGGCTGCCTGTACCTGCCGCCGCTCGCCGAACTCGTCGGCCGCCGCCACCTCGTCGTCACCGTGCACATCTGGGCCGGGCTGCTGCTCGTCGTACCGTTCCTGCTGGGGCTCGCCTCGCGGGCCTTCCGCGCCGATCTGCGGCGCCTCGGCCGGTTCGGGCCGCACGACCGGGTCTGGATGCGGGCCGCCCTGCGGCGCGACCGCGTGACCGAGCGGCCCGCCGGGAAGTTCAACGCCGGGCAGAAGGTGTACGCGGGCTGGCTGGCCGGGGCGGTGCTGGTCATGGCGGGCACCGGCGTGCTCATGTGGTGGACCGGCCTCGTCCCGGTCGCCCGGCGCACGGCCGCCACGTTCGTCCACGACTGGCTGGCCCTCGCCCTCGGCCTCGTGCTCGCCGCGCACATCGGCAAGGCCCTGGCCGATCCCGAGGCCCGGCGCGGGCTGCGTACGGGGTCCGTCGGCCGCGCCTGGGCCGAGCGCGAGCACCCGCTGTGGCAGCCCGAACGGCCCGAGCAGTGAGGAGGGGCCGGCCGGCACGGGTCGCGCGCCGGCCGGGCCCCGCCGGGGCCCGGGCTCAGCCGCCGTCGCGGACCGCGACGATGCCGTTGAAGACGCCGACGTACGCCGTGCCGTCGGGGCCGAGGGTGATCGGCGCCCAGTTGTTGTCGTACAGGGGCCCGGTGCCGGTCAGCTGCCGCCAGCGGCGCTCGCCGGTGCGGAAGTCCACCGCCGTCAGGTACCAGGCGTCGATCCCCCAGGCGTTGGGCTCCTTGTCGTAGAAGTAGAGCAGCCCGTTCGCGGTGGACAGCTTCGGGACGACGGAGGGCGCGCGGATGCCGCTCTGCCACACCGTGTCGCAGCCGCTGCCGTCGGCGCGGACGTCGATCCGGCTGACGCCGCCGACGACCGACTTGCCGAGCAGCAGGCTGGTGAGGTTCTCGTAGCCGTAGTTGTTCTCGACGACGATGCTGTTGCCCCAGGTGATCAGGGAGTTGTCCGTGGTCGATGCGCCGCTGCCGAACACCGGGACCGTGCAGACCAGCCGCCGGTCGGCCGGGACGTCCGCGCCCCGCCGGTAGACCAGGACGTTCATCCGGTCGTCGGCGTTGTCGGTGATGGCGACGTAGCCGTTGCCGAAGAGGTCCGGGGTGGTGCCCGAACCTTGGTTCACGGAGCCGGGTTTGGTCCCCGTGCCGCGGTCGTACGTCTGGCGCCACTGCACCTCGGGGGTGCCGTCGGCGGCGGCGCGGAAGCTGTAGAGGGCGTGGTCGGAAACGATCGACACACCGTCCTCGGCGACCGAGAAGGAGTTCTGGATCTCCTCTCCGGGGAGGCGGATCGAGCGGATCTGCGAGGTCTGCGGATCCACGGTGCCCACGCGGCCCTGGCGGGTGACCCACCAGATGCGGCCGTCCCAGTCGGGCATCACGGAGGTGACGGGGTCGCAGGTGCCGCTGGGCCGCAGGTTGGTCCAGGTGACGCAGTCGTGCGGGACCTGGCCGGTGAGGTCCCAGTCGTCGTCGACGGCGAACGTCCAGCTGCCGTCCGGCTGCCGGGTGTGCGAGAGGCGCAGGACGTGCTGGCGGGAGTCGGCCAGGACGGCCCGGTCCTCGTTGTCGAGGTAGAAGTAGGCGCCGCCCGAGGTGTCCTTGAAGATCTTCGAGAAGTCGAGGGAGGTGATCGCCTCGACCGTCGAGGAACGCTGCGGGAGCTGGTGTTCCGCGAGCGTGGCCAGCGTGCGGGGATCGAGGAGCTTGACCTTGAAGCCGGAGAAGGTGCCGCACACCGTGACCAGCCTGCCGCCCGTGTCGAAGGTGGCGGTGGCGCATTCGCCGCCGAGCGCCGCGATCTTCTCGCTGGTCACCCGCGGGTTCCTGCCGAGCGGCCCGGACCAGGGGGAGGTGGCGCTGCCCCCGGCGTCGGAGTGCATGCCGCTGCGGCCGTTGGGCGCGAGGAACGGGTGCTGGGGCGGGGCTTCGCCGGGCAGCGGGGCGGCCTCCGCGGGGGCGCCGTCGTAGTGGCCGACCAGGCGGTGGCCGGGGGTCTGGGGTATCTCCTCGGCCTGGGCCGGGGAGATCCCGTGCATCGCCGTGAACACGATGAGGGCGGGGACCACGGCGCAGTTCAGCGCTCTTCGGAACATCCGGACCTCCTCCGTTCTCTTCAGTTCCTCTTGACAGTGCGTATGACATCGCGCCGCCGCCAGACGCTAGATCGCACCGCATGAGGAGTCCATGGAAGAGCCGGATGATTCACGAAGGCGCAACAGTCGATCAAGCCGGACCGGCGCCCGCCTACGGGCGCAGGCCGGAGACCACTTGGGCGGTGGCCGACAGGCCGTCGTGGATGGTTGCCGCCATGCTGCTGCTCGCGAGGTAGAAGCCGAGCAGCGCGCAGACGAGCGCGTGGGAGAACTTGAGGCCGCCGCTGCGCATGAAGATCCACGCGAGGACGAGGAGCAGCACGACCACGGAGAGCGAAATCACCATCGATACCTCCTTAGGCGGCGCCATCGTGGCGCAGGAGGGGGTGCCTTCGGGCGAAACCCGTGTCCGCCGTACGGGTGTTGACCGTCCGTGACGGGCGAGCGGTGCTTGACGATCTCTTCCCGGCGGGTCGTACGGCCGCGCCGCCGAGCGAGCAGGGCGGGATCGCGGCCCACCGCGAGGAGGCCGGCCCCGGTGTCGGCGCGGGACGCCTCGACCACCCCCACCAGGGCGGCCGTGGTCGAGGCGTCCTCCATCGCCACCATCGCGTCGCAGACCGGCCGGCGTCGGCGCAGCACCAAGGCGCGGCCCGGACGGGCGCGTTGCAGCCGGCCGTCGTCGGCCTCGTGGGGCGCGGGGTGAGCAGATCCGCGCCGAGAGCGACACGCGCGGCCAACTCGGGTACGGCCTCGTCCACTTCCGCACGGGTATTGCCGCGCCGCCCGCGCCCGTGCCATACATGTCTAGACCTTTACGAGGAAGCGGATGCCGAGGAGGGCCCCCCGTGCGACGCACCGCCCCCCTGCTCGCCCTCTGCCTGGCCGCCACCGGGCTCGCGGCCTGCACCGCAGCCGACACCACGCCCCCGCCGGCCCCGGCCGGGATCACGGCGCAGGCCGGCAGCGCCACCTCCGTGCACGTCATGTGGCAGGCGGCGGCTCCGGCCGACGGGGTGACCAACTACCAGGTGTTCCAGGCGGGCCGGCTGGTGCGCGAGCTCCCGGCCGACAAGACGATGGTGGACGTCACCGGGCTCACCCCGCAGACCGCCTACGCCTTCACCGTCCGGGCCCGGGACGCAGCCGGCAACGCCTCCGCCCCGAGCGCGTCCGCCGCGGCCACCACCCCGGCGGCCAAGGCCGAGGACCGCCGGGCCCCCACCGCCCCCGCCCGCACCACGGGCCGGGCGGACGGGCCCCGGGCGGCCACCCTGTCCTGGGCTCCCGCGACCGACGACACCGGCGTGACCGCGTACGACGTCTACCAGGGCGGCATCCGGATCCACACGGCCGGCCCCGCCGAGACCGGCACCACCCTGACGGGCCTCCAGCCGGACACCGTCTACACCTTCACCGTCCGCGCCCGCGACGGCGCGGACAACTCCTCCCCCGACGGCCCGGCGGTGGACGTGACCACCCCGCCGTCCGCCGGCCAGGGTCCGGGCACCGCGCCCGCCGAGTTCACCGCGACCGCCTCCCCCGGCGCCGTCACGCTGACCTGGACCGCCCCCGACACCGGCCGTCCGACCGCCGAGTACGAACTCCACGTCAACGGACGGCCCGTGACCGTCATCCAGTTCGGTGCCGGCGCCGTGCCCCCGTCCGGGGCCGCCCGGGTGGAACACCGGCTCACGGTGACCGAGCCCGCCGGCACGCCGTGGACGCTCAAGCTGCGCGCCCGGCTACCCGACGGCAACTGGGGGGCCTTCTCCGCGGAAAGGCGCATCGTACTCGTGCCATGAGGCGGACGGCCGATGCCCCGGCAAGGTGACAGCAATACGGACCGAACGGCACTACCGGACAAGAAGATCGCGCACAATACATCCGTGGTCGGTGAGTACGCGTTCAACAGAAAAGAGCCGGATTCCGCGGAGGCCGACGGCGATCCCGAGCCGGCTCCCGGCGCCCTGCCGGGGAACCTGCCGCCCGACCCCGCGGGCTTCATCGGCCGGGAGGACGAACTCGCCGAGCTGCACTGCCTCTTGCGCTCCCGTCGGCTGATCACCCTCACCGGGGTGGGCGGCGTCGGCAAGTCCCGGCTCGCCCTGCGGGCCGCCACCGACCCCGAACAGGCCCGGCCCGACGGGGTCTGGTGGGTGGAGCTCTCGCCGCTGCGCGACCCCGGCCTGCTCACCATGACCGTCGCCCACGCCGTCGGTCTGGCCGACCACTCCGCCCGCCCCCTCGACGAGGAGCTGTGCGCGTGGATGGCCGACAAGGAGCTGCTCCTCGTCCTCGACACCTGCGAGCACATGGTGGCCGAGTGCCGCCATCTCGTGGGCGAACTCCTCCAGTCCGCACCGGGACTGACGGTCCTGGTCACCTCCCGGGAACCGCTCGCCAGCCCCTGCGAGAAGGTCGTCGAGGTCTGCCCGCTGCCCTGCGAGGGACCCGACAGCGACGCCCTCGCCCTCTTCCGCGCCCGCGCCGTGGCCGCGACCCCGCAGGCCGCGGCAGCCTTCGAGGACCCCGAACGGGCCGCGCTCGCGGCCGAGGTCTGCCGGCGCCTCGACGGGATCCCGCTGGCCCTGGAACTCGCCGGCGCCCGGCTGCGGCTGTGGACCCTCGAACAGACGGCGCAGCGCCTCGGCGCCCGCTTCGCCGTGCTGTCCGACAGCCGGCCCGTGCTCCAGCCCCGGCACCGGACGATGCGCACGGCCATCGGCTGGAGCCACGAGCTGTGCGAGCCGGTGGAACGGCTGCTGTGGGCCCGACTGTCCGTCTTCACCGGGGACTTCGACGTCGCCGCGGCCCGGGCGGTGTGCTCGGGCGGCCCGCTGCCCGCCTCCCGGGTGGAGCGGGTGCTGGCGGGGCTCGTCGCGAAGTCCGTCGTGCGGCGCAGCCAGGAGCGCGGCTCGGGCGCCCGCTACCGGATGCTGGACACGATCCGCGAGTACGGGCACGACTGGCTGACGGAACTCGGCGAGGTGCACACGGTCGCCGACCGGCACGCGCACTGGTACGCGGCGCTCTCCCAGGCCGCCGACCGGGGCTGGCTGAGTCCGGACCAGGTGGACTGGTACCGCAGGATGACCGCCGAGCACGCGCAGCTGCGGACGGCGCTGGAGCACCTCCTGGGCGCCGACCCGGCGGCCGCGCTCGAGATGGCCGGGGCCCTGTGGTTCTTCTGGTTCTCGTGCGGGCACGTCCACGAGGGCCGGGGCTTCCTGGAACGGGCGCTGAAGACGGCCCCCGGCACGGGTGCCGCGTACGCCCAGGCCGTTTGGGCCCTCGGGCTGACCGCCCTGCTCCAGGGGGACATGGACGCGGCCCGGGAGCTGGGCGCGGAGTGCACCCGCGCGGCGGCCCGGCTGGCGGATCCCGAGCCGGAGCTGCGCGCGGCGTACCTGCACGCGGTTTCGGTGCTGATGCCCGGGGATCCCGTACGGGCCCTGCAGCTGGCGGGGCCCCGGGCGCGGGCCGGCCACGGCGGCCGGACCAGCGGGCCGGGCTGGCTCCTGTGCCGGCTGGCCACCAGCTATGCCCTGTGCGACCTGGAACGCTTCGACGAGGCCGCCGAGGAGGCACGGCGGCTGCGCGAGGCGTGCGCGGAGCTGGGCGAGCGCTGGCTGCGGGCGTACGCGGACTACGTGCTGGCGGTCGCGGCGCTCGGGCTCGGCCACCACGGGGAGGCGGCACGCCACGTGCGGGCGATGCTCTCGGGCAAGCGGCTGCTCGGCGACCGGTTCGGAATAGCTCTCGGCCTGGACATGCTCGCGGCGGCGGTGGCGGCCCTGGGCGACGGGGAGCTCGCGGCGCGACTGCTGGGCACCGGGCACGCCTGGTGGCGCACCGTCGGCCGGCCGCAGATGGGCTCACCCTCGCTGACGGCCCTGCGGGACCGGGGCGAGCGACAGGCCCGCGCGGCGATCGGTGACGAGGCCTACGAGGCCGCGTTCCTGGGCGGGACGGCGGCGTCCACCGGCTGAACTCCAGCCGGTGGGGCCGTTTGACGTCGGGGCTCCCGTCAGTACGGGAGGGGTCTGCCCGACGGTGTGCGCAGGTCCAGGTCTCGGGGTGCGGGCTTGGGTACGGGCTTGCGGATCAGCTGCTGGCGCATGCGGCCTCCTCGCTCAGACCAGGGCCGGGCGGCGGGGTTCCACCGCGCGGCCGTCGGGGAGCAGCTCACCGGTATCGTCGAAGATCACCAGGCCGTTGCAGAGCAGACTCCAGCCCTGTTCGGGGTGGAAGGCCACGGTGCGGGCGGCGTCGTGGTCGGCGCTGTCGGCGGACGGGCAGGGGGGCTGGTGGGAGCACATGGCGCACCTCCTCGCAAAGTGGGGCGGGAGGGCCGGTGGTCACCCGGTCGAATCCGCGATCCACGGTGGCGGTGAGTATTACTGATCGCCGCCCCCGGACGGAACCCATTTCAGGGGTCCAGTTCAGGGTGTGTATGCCCGCTCACCATGCGCTCATGCCCGGTATCCGGTTCGTTCACCGGGCGCCGGAGTGAACGGCGCGCAGGGGCGTGGTCAGGATCACGTGGGACGACCGGTTCTCCCGGGCGTCGCCCGGCCGCTGCGGGCGCGATGGCGCGGGCTAGGGTGCCGTGATCACCGACCGCCCGGTGATCACCGCGAGACCGAGGAGAGACCCGTGGCCACTCCGCCACCGCAGCACGGCGCCGGCCCGTACCGCCCGAACACCCCGCAGCAGGGCGGCCCCTACGCCCCGTACACGATGCCGCAGCAGGCGGCGGGCCCGTACGGCCACCACCCGCTGCCGCAGGCCGCGTACGGTTGCCGCCTGTGCGGGGGCCTGCCGGCCGCGCCGGCCACCGTGCGCGGGCACCAGGGCATGCTCGTGCTGATGCGGTTCCTGCGCCAGGAGGGGCCGTTCTGCCGCGACTGCGGACTCGCCACCTACCGCAGGATGTCCGCGGACACCCTCTGGCAGGGCTGGTGGGGCCCGCTGTCCTTCTTCATCACGCCCGTCACCCTGCTGCTGAACCTCGGCGCGCGGGGGACCTTCCTCAGGCTCGCTCCCCCGACGGGCGGCTTCCGGCCCGCGCTGGAGCCGGGCAAGCCGCTGTTGCGCCGCCCCCTGGCGCTGGCCTTCCTCGTGGTCATCGCGCTCATCGCCCTGACGCCGCCCACGCTCGTGCTGATCGGCCTGACGGCCGGGGAGGAGAAGCCGCCGGCGCTGATCACGGGGCAGTGCGTGCGCAACGAGGGCGACTGGCACGACCAGAAGCTGCTGACCACGGACTGCGGTTCGGCGAGCGCCGAGTACCGGGCCACCCGGCCGGCGGACGCGCCCGGCAGTACCTGCGCCCCGCGCGACTTCCTCGCGTCCCTGGAGTACAGCGCCGACGGGAAGACCGTGACCTGTCTGACGCCGCTGCGCTGACAGGCCGGCGCCCCGGACACCGCGAGGGGTCCGGGGGCGCCGCCGCTACGGTCCCGCGCCAGGGGTGTCCGCAAGGTCCTGCCTGGCCCGCGGCGTCTGGTGCCGCACCTCGCCGCGTCGTCGGGGCGCCCGAATACGTCCAGTACTCGGGCGCCCGGCACACTTACGGACACCCCTAGCGGATCGGCATCTCCGAGATCGTGCGGGCGATCACCAGGCGCTGGATCTCGCTGGTTCCCTCGAAGATCGTGTAGATCGCGCTGTCGCGGTGCATGCGCTCGACCGGGTACTCACGGGTGAAGCCGTTGCCGCCGAGGATCTGGACCGCCTGGGCGGTGACCTTCTTGGCGACCTCGCTCGCGAACAGCTTCGACATCGAGCCCTCCGCCGAGGTGAAGGGCTTGCCCGCGACGGCCATCCAGGAGGCCCGCCACACCAGCAGCCGGGCCGCGTCGATGGAGGTCCGCATGTCGGCGAGCTGGAAGGCCACGCCCTGGTTGTCGATGATCGGGCGGCCGAACTGCGTACGGGTCTTGGCGTAGTCGAGGGCGACTTCGTACGCGGCGCGCGCGGTGCCGACGGCCATGGCGCCGACCGCCGGGCGGGAGGCCTCGAAGGTGGCCATGGCCGCGTTCTTCACCCGCTCGCCGCCGCCCGCCCTGGCCCGCTCACGGGCCCGCGCGAGGCGCTCGTCCAGCTTGTCCTTGCCGCCGAGCAGGCAGGAGCCGGGCACGCGTACGTCCTCCAGGACCACCTCGGCGGTGTGCGAGGCGCGGATGCCGTGCTTCTTGAACTTCTGGCCCTGGGACAGGCCCGGGGTGTTCGGCGGCACGATGAAGGAGGCGTGGCCCTTCGAGCCGAGCTCCGGGTCCACGACGGCGACGACGATGTGGACGTTGGCGATGCCGCCGTTGGTCGCCCACGTCTTGGTGCCGTTGAGCACCCACTCGTCCTTGGCCTGGTCGTAGACGGCCCGGGTCCGCATCGAGCCGACGTCGGACCCGGCGTCCGGCTCGGAGGAGCAGAAGGCGGCGACCTTCACGTCGTCCGGGGTGCCGTACATCTGCGGGATCCAGGTGCCGATCTGCTCCTCGGTGCCGTTGGCGACGACGCCGATGGCGGCGAGCCCGGTGCCCACGATCGACAGGGCGATGCCCGCGTCGCCCCAGAACAGCTCTTCCATGGCCATCGGGATGCCGAGGCCGGTAGGGTCGAAGAACTGCTGGGCGTAGAAGTCGAGCGAGTAGATGCCGACCTTGGCGGCCTCCTGGATGACGGGCCACGGAGTCTCTTCGCGTTCGTCCCATTCGGCGGCTGCGGGCCGGATCACGTCGGCTGCGAAGCCGTGGATCCAGTCCCGTACCTGCTTCTGGTCGTCATTGAGCTCCATGGTGAACTCCGCCATGTCCCCTCCAGCTGTGCATCCACCAGTGCGTTACTAGCGGTAACCCTTACGGTGGCCACAGTCTGTTACCGACGAGTAAGCACTGTCAAGCAGAGTCGTCCGCCGTACAGCCGAATCCTTCGGGAGGGTGTGCGGGGTGTTACGTTGCGTGGGCGTCACGCACCATCGCAAGGGCGGGGAGAGAAACACGTCATGGAGACCACTCAGCAGGCCGGCGAACCGGGAGCGGCCGAGCGCCGCAGGCGGGAGCTGCTCGAAGCGGCCGACCGGGTCGTCCTCCGGGACGGCCCCAAGGCTTCCATGAACGCCATCGCGGCGGAGGCCGGCATCACCAAGCCGATCCTCTACCGGCACTTCGGCGACAAGGCGGGGCTCTACCAGGCCCTCGCCGTGCGGCACACCGACGCCCTGCTCGACTCGCTGCGGGCCGCGCTCGACGCCCCGGCCGAGCGCCGCAGCCGGGTGGAGTCCACCCTCGACACCTATCTCACGGCCATCGAGGCCCGCCCGCAGGTGTACCGGTTCCTGATGCACCCGGCCGAGGACTCGCACGCCGTCGAGCGCGGCTTCGACGTGGGCCTGCACTCGGCCCCGCTGCTGCGCCGGCTCGGCGAAGAGCTCGCCCAGGTGATCGGCGAGCGCGTGGACCTCGGCCCCGGCGGCGAACGCCTGGCCCGCATCTGGGGCCACGGCATCGTGGGCATGATGCATGCCGCCGGCGACTGGTGGCTCGGCGAGCGCCCGTGCGGGCGTGCCGAGTTGGTCACCGGACTCACCGACCTGCTGTGGGGCCGGCTGGCCACGGCCGGCAACCGCCTGGACGGCCCGGGCTTCTAACGGGCGGGAGCCCCCCGGCCGGGGACGCCCCGTTCAGTTCTGTGCGGCCGCCGCGGCCCGCGCGCCCCACGGGGTCTTGCGGATCGCCCGCCGCAGCCGCCGGGCGCGCAGCCCGGTGACCCGGTCCGCGTAGACCGTGCCGTCGAGGTGGTCGCACTCGTGCTGGAGGCAGCGGGCGAAGAACCCCGTGCCGGTGATCCGTACGGGTGCGCCGTCGGAGGTGACCCCTTCGACGACCGCGCGGTCGTACCGGACCGTGCCCGCCTCCAGACCCGGCAGCGACAGGCAGCCCTCGGGACCGCGGAACTCGTCCCCGTCGGCCTCCACCAGGCGCGGGTTGACGATGTGCCCGACGTGGCGCACGTCCTCGTCGTCGGGGCAGTCGTACACGAACACCCGCTGTCCGACGCCGATCTGGTTCGCGGCGAGGCCGACGCCCTCGGCGGCGTACATCGTCGCGAACATGTCCTCGATGAGCCGGTCGAGGGCCGGGCCGAATGCGGTGACCTCCGCGCAGGCCGAGTGGAGCACCGGATCGCCCAGCAGGCTCATGGTGCGGACGAGGCCGGTGGTACCGGGAATGGGGCGCTGTCGCATGGCCGTAAGGGTACGACGGGCGAATATATGAGGAGATCTGCGGCGCCCCGGGGGCGCCGCGGTCAAGGCCCCTGCCGGTACTGGATAGGCTGGGGCCGACCGACGCAAGGAGGACAAGGGACGATGGCAGGCAACACAGAGCCGCTTTCGCCGCGGGCCAAGCTGGCCGTGACGGCGGGCAAGGCCGCGGCGGCGGTGTCGCGGGCCGCGGGACGCGGAAGCGGATCGGTGATCGGTGGCAAGGTCGCACTCAGGCTCGACCCCGATCTCCTCGGCGCGCTGGCGCAGCATCTCGATGTCGTCCTCGTCTCCGCGACGAACGGCAAGACCACGACGACCCGGCTGATCGCGGAGGCCCTGCGGGCCAGCGGTCCGGTCGTCTCCAACGCCCTCGGTGCCAACATGCCGGCCGGCATCACCTCCGCCCTGGCGGGCGGCTCGGACGCCAAGTACGGCGTCATCGAGGTGGACGAGAAGTACCTCGCCGGGGTGGCCCGGGACGTCACCCCCAAGGTGATCGCCCTGCTGAACCTCTCCCGCGACCAGCTGGACCGCGCCGCCGAGACCCGCATGCTCGCGGAGAAGTGGCGCGAGGGGCTCCAGGGCTCCAAGGCCGTCATCGTCGCGAACTGCGACGACCCGCTCATCGTGTGGTCGGCCTCCTCCTCGCAGAACGTGGTGTGGGTCGCCGCGGGCCAGGAGTGGAAGGACGACGCCTGGTCGTGCCCCTCCTGCGGCGGCGTCATGCAGCGCCCCGGCGACGACTGGTTCTGCGGCGAGTGCGGTTTCCGGCGCCCCACCCCGAGCTGGGTGCTGTCCGGGGACCACGTGCTGGACCCGCACGGCTCGGCCTGGCCGATCCACCTCCAGCTGCCCGGCCGCGCCAACAAGGCGAACGCCGCCACCTCGGCCGCCGTGGCCGCCGTCTTCGGCGTCCCGCCGCAGGTCGCGCTGGAGCGGATGTACCAGGTGCAGGCCGTCGCCGGCCGCTACGACGTGATCACCTTCCAGGGCCGTGAGCTGCGGCTGCTGCTCGCGAAGAACCCGGCGGGCTGGCTCGAAACGTTTTCGCTGATCGACCCGCCGCCGACCCCGGTGATCCTTTCGGTGAACGCGCGCGGCGCCGACGGCACGGACACCTCCTGGCTGTGGGACGTGGACTACCCGCGCCTGGCCGGCCACCCGATCTTCGTGATCGGCGACCGCAAGCTGGACCTCGCGGTCCGCCTCGAGGTCGCGGGCCTGGACTTCCGGGTGTGCGAGACCCTCGACGAGGCCGTGCAGCTGGCGCCGCCCGGGCAGATCGAGCTGATCGCCAACTACACCGCCTTCCAGGACGTGCGCCGCCGCGTCGGCAACTAGTACTCATACCTCCAGAGGACACAAGAGCATGAGCGACAACAGCCTGCGTCTGGTGTGGGTCTACCCCGACCTGCTGAGCACGTACGGAGACCAGGGCAACGCCCTCGTGGTGGAGCGCCGGGCGCGCCAGCGCGGCCTGGACGTGCAGCGCGTGGACGTGCGCAGCGACCAGCCCATCCCCACCTCGGGTGACATCTACCTGATCGGCGGCGGTGAGGACCGCCCGCAGCGGCTCGCCGCGGAGCGCCTGGTGCGCGACGGCGGTCTGGAGCGCGCCGTCTCGAACGGGGCGATCGTCTTCTCCGTCTGCGCCGGCTACCAGATCCTCGGCAACGAGTTCGTCAACGACATGGGCGAGCGCCAGGAGGGCCTGGGCCTGCTGGACGTGGTCACCGTGCGCGGCGAGGGCGAGCGGTGCGTCGGCGACGTCCTCGCCGACATCGACCCGCGCCTGAACCTGCCGCAGCTGACGGGCTTCGAGAACCACCAGGGCGTCACGCACCTCGGCCCGTCCGCGAAGCCGTTCGCCCGCACCCGCCTGGGCCGCGGCAACGGCACGGGCGACGGCACCGAGGGCGCGTACAACGACACGGTCTTCGGCACGTACATGCACGGCCCCGTGATGGCCCGCAACCCGCAGATCGCGGACCTGCTGCTGAAGCTGGCCCTCGACGTGAACGCGCTGCCGCCCATCGACGACCGGTGGTACGAGGCGCTGCGCGCCGAGCGCATCTCGGCGGCGACGCAGCCCGCGTAACGCCCGCACGGAGCGCTCATCAGGGCGGCCCCGGCATCATGTGTTCGGCCCGGTTTTCCCTTGGGGGGACCGGGCCGACGTGGTTTCGTACGACGAGTATGACCAGCATGTGGAGGATGGTTCAGTCCACCTCTCCACCGCTTGTAGGGTGGCCGTAGTTCCAACCGGACGACGTGGTCCGGTCGTCGGCCCACGTTGCAAAGGTCTTCCTGCCATGCGCATTGGTGTGCTCACTTCCGGCGGCGACTGCCCCGGCCTCAATGCCGTCATCCGCTCCGTCGTGCACCGCGCCGTCGTCGACCACGGCGACGAGGTCATCGGCTTCCACGACGGCTGGCGCGGCCTGCTGGAGTGCGACTACCGCAAGCTGGACCTCGACGCCGTGGCCGGCATCCTGGCCCGCGGCGGCACCATCCTCGGCTCCTCCCGGGTGCAGCCCGCGCACCTGCGCGACGGCGTCGAGCGGGCCCGCGGGCACGTCGCCGACCTCGGCCTGGACGCCATCATCCCGATCGGCGGCGAGGGCACCCTGAAGGCCGCGAACCTGCTCTCGCAGGCCGGTCTGCCGATCGTCGGCGTCCCGAAGACCATCGACAACGACATCGCCTCGACGGACGTCACCTTCGGCTTCGACACCGCCGTCGGGGTCGCCACCGAGGCCCTGGACCGGCTGAAGACCACCGCCGAGTCCCACCAGCGCGTGATGGTCGTGGAGGTCATGGGCCGCCACACCGGCTGGATCGCCCTGCACTCGGGCATGGCGGCCGGCGCGCACGCCATCGTCGTCCCGGAGCGCCCCTTCGACATCGACGAGCTGACGGCGATCGTCGGCGAGCGCTTCTCCGCGGGCAAGCGCTTCGCGATCGTGGTGGTCGCCGAGGGCGCCAAGCCGCGCGCCGGCTCCATGGACTTCCAGGACGGCGGCACCGACCAGTACGGCCACGAGCGCTTCGCCGGCATCGGCAACCTGCTCGCGGTCGAGCTGGAGCGGCGCCTGGGCAAGGAGGCCCGCCCGGTCATCCTGGGCCACGTCCAGCGCGGCGGCACGCCCACCGCGTACGACCGGGTCCTGGCCACCCGCTTCGGCTGGCACGCGGTCGAGGCGGCGCACCGCGGCGAGTTCGGGATGCTGACCGCCCTGCGCGGCACCGAGATCGAGATGGTCCCGCTCGCCGACGCCGTGCAGACCCTCAAGACGGTCCCGGCGGAGCGGTACGACGAAGCGCAGAACGTTCTGTGACGTTTCCCCCCTTCTGACCCGACCCCCGGACGCGTTCGCGTCCGGGGGCGGCACTACTGTGGTGGGGCACCACGGGTCAAGGGAGTGAACAGATGGATCACAGCGGTCACGGCATGGACATGCACATGGACATGGACCTGCCGCCGTTCACTCTCGGGCGCGGGCTGGAGTTCTCCTTCGACGCCTTCTTCCTGATCGGCTCGCTCGTGGGCCTCGGCCTGTACCTGTGGGGTGTCGTGCGGCTGCGCCGGCGCGGGGACGCCTGGCCGCTGGGCCGGACCATCGCCTTCACCGCCGGCGTGCTGAGCATCGCCCTCATGATGTGCACCAAGCTGAACGACTACGGCATGGTCATGTTCAGCGTGCACATGGTCCAGCACATGGTCATCAGCATGCTCTCGCCGATCCTGCTGCTGCTGGGCGCACCGGTGACGCTGGCGCTGCGCGCGCTGCCGCCCGCCGCCCGCGGCCGCAAGGGACCGCGCGAGCTGCTGCTGATGCTGCTGCACAGCCGCTACATGAAGGTGATCACGCACCCGGTGTTCACCATCCCGATGTTCATCGCGAGCCTCTACGCCCTCTACTTCACGCCGCTCTTCGACTTCCTCATGGAGAGCAGGGCCGGGCACGTCGGCATGATGGTGCACTTCCTGGCCGTCGGCCTGATCTTCTTCTGGCCGATCATGGGCGTGGACCCCGGCCCGCACCGCCCCGGCTACGTGATGCGGATGCTGGAGCTCTTCGCCGGCATGCCGTTCCACGCCTTCTTCGGCATCGCCGTGATGATGGCGAGCGAGCCGATGATCAAGACGTACGCGAACCCGCCGGCCTCCCTCGGCATCGACCCGCTGCTCGACCAGCAGTGGGGCGGCGGCATCGCCTGGGCCTTCAGCGAGATCCCGTCGGTGCTGGTGCTGATCGCGCTGGTCTACCAGTGGTACCACTCCGAGCAGCGGGCGGCGAAGCGCGCGGACCGGGCCGCAGACCGTGACGGCGATCAGGAGCTGGAGGCGTACAACTCCTATCTCGCCTCGCTCCAAGCGCGTGGCCAGTAGCGCAGGGGCACCTTCGCGCGCGACCATGGGGCATGACCGGATCCGTTAAGGCGATGGCCGTCATGACCTTCGCCGCTCTGGTGGCCGTCGCCACGTACTCCGTGGCCCTCGGCAGCAACGGCTGGCTGTGGTTCGCCTGGGTGGTCCTCGGCCTGCTGACCGCCGGCATGGCCGCGTCCCGCAAGACCTGAACGGGCACACCCGCACCACCTGGCCGTCCTCTGGCCTGGCACTTTTGGCCGATTCCGATCGGCCTCCCCATGAACTCCCGGCAGCGCCGTCCGTTCTACAGGGCAGCGAAAGTCCTGTGACGCCCCCGGCCGGTCGGCATGCCGACCGCGTCCGCGCCGGATTCTGGTTCTCCATGCCCATCCGGCACCGTGTACGGCACACTGACCTGACCGCCAGGTGAAGGGAAAATGCCCCGGTGTTCTACCACTTGCTCAAGCACGTGCTGCTCGGTCCGCTGCTGCGGCTGCTGTTCCGCCCGCGCATCGAGGGACTGGAGAACATCCCGTCGGAAGGGGCGGCGATCATCGCGGGCAACCACCTGTCCTTCTCCGACCACTTCCTGATGCCCGCCATCCTCAAACGCCGGATCACGTTCCTCGCGAAGGCGGAGTACTTCACCGGTCCCGGGGTGAAGGGGCGGCTGACCGCGTTCTTCTTCCGCAGCGCCGGCCAGATCCCGGTGGACCGGTCGGGCAAGGACGCCGGGCAGGCCGCACTGCGCGAGGGGCTCGGGGTACTGGCCAAGGGCGAGCTGCTGGGCATCTACCCCGAGGGCACCCGCTCCCACGACGGGCGGCTGTACAAGGGCAAGGTGGGCGTGGCCGCGATGGCGCTCGGCGCCGGGGTGCCCGTCGTACCGTGCGCGATGGTCGGCACCTTCGAGATCCAGCCGCCCGGGCAGAAGATCCCGAACATCCGTCGGGTGACCATCCGCTTCGGCGAGCCGCTGGACTTCTCCCGGTACGCCGGGATGGAGGGCGAGCGGGCCGTTCTGCGGGCCGTCACCGACGAGATCATGTACGCGGTCCTCGGGCTGTCCGGCCAGGAGTACGTCGACCGGTACGCCGCCGAGGTCAAGGCGGAGGAGGAGGAAGCGCGGAAGAAGGCCCGGCGCAAGACGCGCTGAGCCTTCTCCCGTGCTGTGCCGTGCTGTGCCGTGCCGTCCGCCCTAGCGGACGGCGGGCAGCTCCTCGAGCGCCGGCAGGGCCGACGACGGGGCAGTGGCCAGCGACTTCGCGGTGGCCGGGGCCGGGGCGACCGGAGTGGCGTGCGGAGCGCACTTCACGTCCTTGGCGTCGACCTTGCCGGTCAGCAGGTAGGCGTCCACCCGGGTGTTGATGCAGGGGTTCACCAGGCTGGTGACACCGTGCGAGCCGGCGTTCTGCTCGGTGATCAGGCGCGAGCCGGCGAGGCGGCGGTGCAGTTCGACGCCACCCTCGTACGGCGTGGCGGCGTCACGCTCGGACTGGACGATCAGGACCGGCGGCAGACCGCGCTTGGCACCGACCTCGATCGGGGTGCTCTGCTTGGACTTCCAGGTCGCGCAGGGCAGGTTCATCCACGCGTTGGACCAGGTCAGGAACGGGTACTTCTCGTGCAGCTTGGAGTTGTCCCGGTCCCACTTGGCCCAGCTGGTCGGCCACTTGGCGTCGGCGCACTCGACCGCGGTGTAGACCGCGTTGCCATTCTCCGAGGCGATGTTGCCCTGGATGTCGGACATGTCCGGCGAGATCGCCTCGATCAGCGGCTTCTCGTCACCGGCCACGTACGCGCTGAACGCCTGGGCGACGGGCACCCAGGAGGAGTCGTAGTACGGGGCGCCCTGGAAGAAGCCGATGAGCTCGTTCGGGCCGACGACCCCGCCCAGCGGGTTGGCCTTGGCCTTGGCACGCAGCTCCTGCCACTTGGCCTCGACCTTGGCGCGGGTGTCGCCGATGTGGAAGACGTTGTCGTTCTTGGCGACCCAGTCCTGCCAGTCGTTCCAGCGCATCTGGAAGGCGACGTCCTGGCCGAGGTTGGCCTCGTACCAGATGTTGTCCGTGTCCGGGTTGACCACGCTGTCGACGATCATGCGGCGCACGTGGGTCGGGAACAGCGTCGCGTAGACGCCGCCGAGGTAGGTGCCGTAGGAGACGCCGAGGTAGTTCAGCTTCTTCTCGCCGAGTGCGGCCCGGATGACGTCCAGGTCGCGCGCGGTGTTGGGCGTGGTCATGTGCGGCAGCATCTCGCCGCTGCGCTCCTTGCAGCCGTCCGCGTACTCGGCGGCCAGCTTGCGCTGGGCGCGCTTGTCCGCCTCGTTGGACGGGACCGGGTCGGCCTTGGGAGCCTTGACGAACTCCTGCGGGTCGATGCAGGAGATCGGGGCGGAGTGGCCGACACCGCGCGGGTCGAAGCCCACGAAGTCGTAGGCCTTGGAGGTGTTGACCCACAGCGGGCTCTTGGTGGTGACCCGGCGCGGGAAGCGCATGCCGGAGCCGCCGGGGCCACCCGGGTTGTAGAGGAGCGCGCCCTGGCGCTCCTCCTTGGTGCCGGTGCTGCCGATCCGGTCGACCGCGAGGTCGATGGTCTTGCCGAACGGCTTGGAGTAGTCCAGCGGAACCTTCACCCAGCCGCACTGGATCGGGGCCTCGAAGCCCCAGTCCGCGGGGCAGTCCTTCCACTCGACCCCGGTGGCGGCGGCGCGGGCGGCGGCGAGCTGGACGCCCAGCGCCTCCGGGAACCCGCTGCTCTGGCTGGACGAAGCCGCGGCGGCCGGCGTGGCCATCAGCAGGCCCGCGGCCAGTGCTCCGGTGATCAGAGTGGCAGCGCTCCCCAGCGCTGCAGTGCGTATCACGTGGTTGTTCCCCCTGCGTCAGGCCCGGCCGGAGGAGGCCGGGTTGGTCGGTGCAGTCGGTCTGTGCAGGTGGATCCTTTCGTCTGACCTACACCTGACAACAGACCAAGGTCGCGTTCTTTGCCAACCCGATAACCGGAAAGGCGTGTACCGCTGAGCGGTGTCGCATTCGTCCCAGGTTTGCTCAGCAGTTACCAGCCGTACGTGCGCCACGCCGCGTCGAGTAGCTCGCGCAGCCGCAGCGCGTCCGGTGCCAGAGCCGTCACGAGGACGGCCGGACCGGCCAGCGGAGTGACGGCCGCGAACTCCCCGAGCAGCGCGGCAGCCGGCGGCGACACGGCGAATGCCGGGTCCACGACCAGGAGCTGACCGAGCGCCCGGTGGCCCGCCAGCCCCGCCGGCCCGTCCCAGCCGCCGGGCGCTCCTGGTCCGCAGGCCAGCTCCTGGTCCAGCAGCGGGGTGCCGCCCCGGGTCACGGTGAGCCTGCTGCGCAGCAGGCCCGGCTCCTCCCCCGTCCGGCCCAGCACCTGCTCCTCGCGCAGCAGCAGCCGGGCCGTGGGGGCGAGTTCGGCCCGGGTGTGCACCCGCAGGTCGCTGCCGCGTACGGAAACCAGCGGCTCCGGCAGCCACCGTACGGCCGCGTCCTCGGCCAGGGTCAGCCGTACGTCGTACTGTGCGGGCTCGCCACCGCGGCCGGGCAGCGCCAGGGTGGCGGCCGCCGAGGCCAGGGCGAGGCGGGCCCCGGGGCCGGCGGCGGCCTCCACCGTGAGGTGGTCCCCGCCGAGCGGGGCGCTCATCGCGCCGACCAGCATCACGCCGGCCTCGGCGGCCGTGCCCCGGGTGCGGCGCAGCGCGAGCGGCCCCTCACCGGCCAGCAGCGGCAGGGCGGTACCGCCGCGGCCGTCGGCGACGGCGTAGATCCGGGCGGTGGCCCGTACGCCGGCCGGAGCCACGGCGGGCCGGGCCGGGGCCGGCGGAGTCGGGTCGGGCGGAACCGGGACCGGTGGAGTCGGGGCCGGCGGAGTCGGGGCCGGCGGGGCGGCGGGAGGCGCGCCGGCCACCGTAACGCTCACCGGGCGGCCCAGGCGGCGATCCGCTCGCGCACCCAGGCGGCCACCGGGGCCACACCGTCCTCCGCGCGCAGCGACTGGAAGGCGACGGGCAGTTCGCCGCGTTGCCCGGCGGCGTCGCGGGCCATCCGGTCCAGGTCGGAGCCCACGTAGGGGGCGAGGTCGGTCTTGTTGACGACGAGCAGGTCGGCGGTGGTGACGCCGGGGCCGCCCTTGCGCGGGATGTCGTCGCCGCCCGCCACGTCGATGACGAAGATCTGGGCGTCGACGAGGCCGCGGGAGAAGGTGGCGGTGAGGTTGTCGCCGCCGGACTCGACGAGGATCAGGTCGAGCGGGCCGACCGTCTCCTCCAGCTCCTCGACCGCCTCGAGGTTGGCGGAGATGTCGTCGCGGATGGCGGTGTGCGGGCAGGCACCGGTCTCCACCGCGCTGATCCGCTCGGGTGGCAGGACGGCCTCGCGGAGCAGGAACTCGGCGTCCTCCCGGGTGTAGATGTCGTTGGTGACGACGGCCATGGACAGCTCGGCGCGCAGGGCGCGGCACAGGGCGGCGACGGTGGCCGTCTTGCCGGAGCCGACGGGTCCGCCGAGGCCGATCCGCAGGGCGCGGCGCGAGCCGTCCGCCCGTACCGGCTCGGCGCTGTGGGTGTGGCGCTGGGGATAGGTCACGCCGTGGTCGAGGTGCATGGGGGTCTCCGGAGTCGATCGTGGAGGCGGTCGGGAAGCGGTGAGGGGGCGCTCACGAGGCGAAGAGCCGTACCGGCCAGTCGGCATGGCTCTCCGCAGCGATGTCCAGCAGCGGCGAGGAGGCCGCGGGCAGCGCGTCCGGGCCCTCCAGTCGTGCCCGGTGCGCGGCCTGGGCGGCCCGGGCGGCGACGGCGTCGAGCTCGGGGGCGAGGCGGGCCAGGACCCCGCTCGCCTCGAAGGGGTCCAGGCCGAGCAGCCGCACGGTCGCGGTCGCCGGTCCGCCGACGCTCTCGTACGCCGCCACGTGCGCGGCGGCCAGCGGCCCGAGCCCGGCCGCCCGGGCGGTGAGCCCGAGCACCACCGGCTGGTGCGCCCCGCGGGGGAAGGCCGCGGCGAGTGCGTCGAGTTCGGCGGCGGGCCAGGTGGCCCGGGCGGCCCGCAGCAGCTGCCGGCCCAGCCGCCGCGCCGCGGTGCGCAGCGCGGGCGACGGGGTCCGGGCGTCGGCGGCGGTGTCGAGGACCGCCGGGTCGAGCCCGAGGGCTGCGGCCGCGGCGAGTGCGGCGGCGACGAGTCCGGCCGTGTGGAGCCGGCCGCGGCAGAACTCCTCAAGGGTGGCGGCGTCGTGGATCCGGCCGGCCTTGCAGGCGGCCTCGGCCCCGCCGGAGTGGGCGTGCCCGCCGGCGGGGAAGCGGCCGTCGGCGAGCACGAGCAGTGCGGCGAGGCTCATCGGGCTGCGCCCGTTGCAAGAGGCCCCATGTCAGAACAGGAAGTAGCGCTGGGCCATGGGCAGTTCCGCCGCGGGCGCGGGTTCCACGGCCTCCCCGTCGATGGTGACCGTGAAGGTGTCGGCGTCGACCTCGACCCTCGGCATGGCGTCGTTGTTGCGCATGTCCGCCTTGCTCACCTTGCGGGTGCTCTCGATGGCCACGAACTGCTTGCCGAGTCCGAGCCGTTCGGGCAGCGCGTCGTCGAGGGCGGCCTGCGCGGTGAAGTTGACCGAGTTCAGCCCGGGGGCCCGGCCGTGGCTGCCGAACATCGGGCGGGGCAGCACCGGCTGCGGGGTGGGGATGGAGGCGTTCGCATCACCCATCTGGGCGTACGCGATCTGGCCGCCCTTGATGACCACGTCGGGCTTGACCCCGAAGAAGGCGGGCGCCCACAGCACCAGGTCGGCGAGCTTGCCGGTCTCCACCGAGCCGATCTCGCGCGCAAGTCCCTGGGCCACGGCGGGATTGATCGTGTACTTCGCGACGTAGCGGCGGGCGCGGTGGTTGTCGGCGGGACCGTCGCCGGGCAGGAAGCCGCGCCGCTTCTTCATCACGTGGGCGGTCTGCCAGGTGCGCAGCACGACCTCGCCGACGCGGCCCATGGCCTGGGAGTCGGAGGAGATGATGGAGATGGCTCCGAGGTCGTGCAGGACGTCCTCGGCGGCGATGGTCGAGGGCCGGATACGGGACTCGGCGAAGGCGAGGTCCTCGGGAACGGCCGGGTTGAGGTGGTGGCAGACCATCAGCATGTCGAGGTGTTCGTCGATGGTGTTGACGGTGTGCGGCCGGGTGGGGTTGGTGGAGCTGGGCAGGATGTTCGGCTCGGAAACCACGGTGATGATGTCGGGTGCGTGCCCGCCGCCCGCGCCCTCGGTGTGGTACGAGTGGATGGTCCTCCCGGCGATGGCGGCGAGGGTGTCGCCGACGAATCCGGCCTCGTTGAGGGTGTCGGTGTGGATGGCGACCTGCGCGCCGGTCTCGTCGCAGACGCTCAGGCAGGCGTCGATGACGGCGGGGGTGGACCCCCAGTCCTCGTGGATCTTGAACCCGAGGGCTCCGCCGCGCAGCTGGGAGTGCATGGCCTCGCGGGACATGGTGTTGCCCTTGCCCAGCAGGCCGATGTTGACGGGGTAGGACTCCAGGGCCGCGAACATCCGGGCGAGGTGCCAGGGGCCGGGGGTGACGGTGGTGGCCTTGGTGCCCTCGGCGGGTCCGGTGCCGCCGCCGACGAGGGTGGTGATGCCGGAGGCCAAGGCCTCGTCGACGACGGTCGGGGAGATGAAGTGCACGTGGGCGTCGATGGCGCCCGCGGTGACGATCTTCCCGTTGCCCGCGATGATCTCGGTCTCGGGGCCGATCACGAGCGCGGGGTCCACCCCGTCCATCGTGTCGGGGTTGCCGGCCTTGCCGATGCCGCAGATGCGGCCGTCGCGGATGCCGATGTCGGCCTTGACGATGCCCCAGTGGTCGAGGACGACGACTCCGGTGATCACGGTGTCGGGGGCGCCCTCGGCGCGGGTGGTCCGGGCCTGGCCCATGGACTCGCGGATCACCTTGCCGCCGCCGAACACGGCCTCGTCGCCGGAGCGTCCGGGGCCGCCGCTGAGGTCCTGCTCGATCTCGACGAAGAGGTCGGTGTCCGCGAGCCGGATCCGGTCGCCGGCGGTCGGTCCGAAGAGGTCGGCGTACGCCCTGCGGTCGAGCTCAGCCATCGAGCGGGCCCCCGGTCTCGCCGCGCAGGCCCGGTACGGTGCGCAGCCCGCCCAGCGGTACGAGTTCCACGGCGACCGGGATGCCCGGCTCGAAGCGCACGGCGGTGCCGGCGGCGACGTTGAGCCGCTGCCCGCGGGCGGCCCGGCGGTCGAAGTCGAGGCCGGGATTGGCCTCGGCGAAGTGGTAGTGGGAGCCGACCTGGACGGGCCGGTCGGCGGAGTTGAGCACGGTGAGGCGGGTGACGGGTCGGCCCTCGTTGAGGCGCACCGGGCCGTCCCCGTGGACGATTTCGCCGGGGATCATGCGGGTACTCCCCTTCAGACGATCGGGTCGTGGACGGTGACGAGTTTGGTGCCGTCCGGGAAGGTCGCCTCGACCTGGACGTCGTGGATCATCTCGGGGATCCCCTCCATCACCTCGGCGCGGCCGAGCACGGTGCGGCCGGAGGCCATGAGCTCGGCCACGGTCCGCCCGTCGCGGGCCCCTTCGAGGATGTGCGAGGTGATCAGGGCGACCGCTTCGGGGTGGTTGAGGAGGACCCCGCGCGCCCTGCGCTTCTCGGCCACGTCGGCGGCCACGTGGATGAGCAGGCGTTCCTGCTCGTGCGGTGTCAGTTGCACTCGTAACTCACCAAGCTTCCAGGACAAGATCGACGTCGCGCCGGGCCGACCCTAACGGCCTTCAACACTTTGTTGACCTGCGCATATCCGAGCCAAGCATGTCTTGCCCAACGCAGAGGGAGGCTTTCCGTTCCGAGCACCGCCGCTTTACCGGCGGATGGGTGATCATTGACGGAAGACCGTGGCCGCCACGCTAGGCGCCGCGCTTTTCCGCCGCGTTAACCCACGTTTCGGGGAGGCACCTGGTTCAACTCCCAGGCCGCCTCAAGCCGGTTCCGTATACGGACCGGACCGACGGTCCCCCGGCCACTGCCGCGGGACCCGCCATCGAGGAGATCCATGTTCGTCAACCCCGTCCGTCACATCACCTTCGACGCGCTCGAGCCCTACAAGATCGCCGAGTTCTGGTCCGCCGTGACCGGCTTCGCGATCCACCCGGACGACGAGGAGGGCGACGACGAGATCCTGCTGGACCCGGCGCAGCCCGGGGTCCCGGGACTGCTGTTCATACGCGTACCGGACGCCAAGTCCGTCAAGAACCGGGTCCACCTGGACATCCAGCCCCCCACCGGCACCCGGGACGAGACGGTCGAACGGCTCGTCGGGCTCGGGGCGAAGCTGGTCGACGACCGGCGCCGCGAGGACG
The DNA here is from genome assembly GCF_055570595.1 of Streptomyces sp. NPDC031132. Lineage (NCBI taxonomy): Bacteria > Bacillati > Actinomycetota > Actinomycetes > Kitasatosporales > Streptomycetaceae > Streptomyces > Streptomyces sp. NPDC031132. The sequence goes on along the minus strand of NZ_JBVIGX010000008.1, from coordinate 87,998 downwards.
GCTCCGGCTGGGCCGTCCTTGCCGACCCGGAGGGCAACGAGCTGTGCATCGAGCGCAGCGCCGGGGAGCGCGTGCAGGGCTGAACGCGGCCGCACTCCCCCTAACAGCCGGTGACGCTCTTCGCGGGAGCCCCGACGGGCCAGGGCAGGGCGATCCAGACGGTCTTGCCCCCGTCCTCGGTGGGGTTGACGGAGAGCCTGCCGCCCGCTTCGGCGGTGAGCCAGCGGATGATGACCATCCCCCGGCCGTTGTCCTGCTGGACGGCGGCCGGGAGGCGCTTGGGCCAGCGCGGGTGACTGTCGGTCACCCCGACGCGGAGCCACTCCCCGCGCTCGAGGCGGATGTCCACGGTGAAGGTGGGCGACTGGCCGAAGGTGTGCTGCACGGCGTTGGTGGCGAGCTCCGAGACGATCAACCGGACACTGTCGGCGGTGTCGGCCTCGTCGGGCAGTCCCCATTCGCCGAGCACCTCCGCGACGTAGCGGCGGGCTGTGGCGACCGAGGCGGGATCGCTCGGCAGAGTGACGGATGCTTCCTGGTGGTCTGCCATGGCGACGGTCCCTTTCCCACCGGGGCGAAACCCCGGATCTGTGCTGGACGCCAGAGTGCCACCCATCGTCCCGCCGGTGCTGCCGTTCCCCCAAGATCTGCATATATCTGTCGCTCAATGCAGTGAACTCTGCTACGGAAGAGCGTATTTGGACGGCAGACTGGTGCGAGCTGTGCCGGTGGAAGGAGGCGGGTATGCAGCACGGTCCCGCGGTGCGTCGGCGCAAGCTCGGCGAGGAACTGCGCGCGCTGCGCGACCGGACCGGACTCACCAGTGGTGAGGCGGCCCGGATCGCAGGGTGGCACCAGTCGAAAATCAGCCGCATCGAGACGGGGCGCAGTGGCGTGAAACCGGAGGACATCCGCCTCCTCCTCGACGTCTACGCAGAGGTCGTCAGCCCCGAGCAGCGGGCGCTGCTGGAGGCCCTGTCGGCCTCGGCGGCCGGCCCCGGTCCGGGCGGCGACACCGTGCGCGGCCGCCAGTGGTGGCACGACTACCGGGGGCTGCTGCCGCAGGAGTACCGGGATTTCATCAGCCTGGAGGCGGGCGCCCGCTCGGCCCGTACGGTCGAACTCTCCGTGGTGCCGGGCCTGCTGCAGACCCCGGAGTACGCGCGGGCGGTGACCCGGGCAGCGCTCGGCGGGCTGCCGGAACCCAAGGTCGACGCGCTGGTCGACGTACGGCTGGCCCGGCAGTCGGTGCTGCGGGCGGATCCCCCGCTGGAGCTGAGCGCCGTGCTGGACGAGGCGGTGCTGCGGCGGCAGATCGGCGGCCCCGGGGTGATGGCGGCGCAGTTGCGGCATCTGGTGCAGGTGGCCCGACTGCCCCAAGTGCGGTTGCAGGTACTTCCGTTCAGCGTGGGGGGTCATCTCGGCCTGACCGGACCGTTCGTAATTTTCTCATTTCCGAACATCGCCGATCTGGATGTGGTGGTACTCGACCATTTGACGAGTAGCCTCTATCTGGAGCGGAAGGAAGACCTCGAGGCGTACAGCGCCGCATTCCGCACCATCCAGGCGCACGCCCTCCCGCCCCAGGACTCGTCGGATCTCATCAGCTCACTCGCTGACGACGCGTAAGGAGGCACCCCCGTGTCCGCAACCCCCCTCTCCACCAGCGGACTTCTGATCAGCGCGCGGTGGCGGCGGAGCAGCCGCAGCACCGGAATGAACAACTGCGTGGAAACCGCCGTGCTCGGTGGCGGCGGCCTGCTGGCCGTCCGCGACTCGAAGTGGACGGACGGCCCGGCCGTGCTCTTCACCGGGCCGGCCTGGGACGGCTTCCTCGCATCCGTACGGGCTGACGTGGACGTACTCGCGTGAGGCCCTAGCGGTCCGTGGCTCCGGCCGGGGCGGTCCCCAGGATCGTCTCGACGGCCCGGTCGATCTCGTCCCCCGTGAGATCGGCCCGTGCGGTCAGCCGCAGCCGGGAGATGCCGTCCGGCACCGACGGCGGACGGAAGCAGCCCACGGACAGACCTGCCTCGCGGCAGTCGGCGGCCCAGCGCAGTGCCGCCGAAGCCGACGGGGCCCGTACCGACACCACGGCCGCGTCCGGCCGGGCCGCGGTCAGGCCGGACGCGGTGAGCCGCCCGTACAGCCGGTCGGCCACCTCGCGGGCCCGGCCGGCGCGCTCCGGTTCGCTCCGGAGCAGGCGCAGGCTCGCCAGCGCCGCACCCGCGGCGGCCGGTGCCAGCCCGGTGTCGAAGATGAAGGTCCGCGCCGTGTTGACGAGGTGCCGGATCACCTTGGCCGGGCCGAGCACCGCTCCGCCCTGGCTGCCCAGGGACTTCGAAAGCGTGAGGGTGGCGACCACCCCCGGCGCGCCCGCGAGCCCGGCGGCGTGCAGGGCTCCGCGGCCGCCCTCCCCCAGTACGCCCAGTCCGTGGGCGTCGTCCACGACCAGGGCCGCGCCCTCGTCCCGGCAGGCGGCCGCGTACGCGACGAGCGGGGCGGCGTCCCCGTCCACGGAGAACACCGAGTCGCTGACCAGCAGCGCCCGTCCCTCGTGCGTCGCGAGCGCCTTACGCGCGGCCTCCGGGTCGGAGTGCGGGATCACCTCGGTCCCGGCGCGGGAGAGCCGGCAGCCGTCGACGATCGAGGCGTGGTTGCCGGCGTCGGACACGACGAGGGTGCCCCGATCGCTGAGCGCGGTGACGGCCGCCAGATTGGCGGCGTACCCGGAGGACAGGACGAGCGCGGCCTCGAACCCGCAGAAGGCCGCGAGCTCCCGCTCGAGCTCCGCGTGAAGCTCGGTCGTACCGGTCACCAGCCGTGATCCCGTGGCCCCGGCGCCCCACCGCTCGGCCGCCTCGCGCGCGCCGCGCACGGTCTCGGGGTGGCGGGACAGGCCGAGGTAGTCGTTGCTCGCGAGGTCCAGCAGCGGCGAGGAGGCCGGGCGGGGGCGCAGCGTCCGGACGAGCCCGGCCTCCTCACGGGCCCGCTCCGCGTCGTCGATCCAGGCGAACACGTCTTCGGGCTCGGGGCTCTGCTGGGGCATCGGCGGGTCCTCGTGTTTTGTCGGCTGTCCACAGGCGTGCCTGACCCTAACGGCCGTCACCCGAGTGCCAGGTGTGGCGATACACACACTCCGTTCCGGCCATGTTGTGCGATCTCTCCTTGGCCGGGAGTGGTCGCGTGGTCCAGGATCGGCCTCATGGACCTGCTGAACACCCTGGTGGACAAGGGGCTGCGGCGCGAGCTGCCGACCCGCGAAGAGGCGCTCGCCGTACTGGCGACCTCTGACGACGAACTGCTCGACGTGGTGGCCGCGGCCGGCAAGGTGCGCCGCCAGTGGTTCGGGCGTCGGGTCAAGCTGAACTACCTGGTCAACCTGAAGTCCGGGCTCTGCCCGGAAGACTGCTCCTACTGTTCCCAGCGCCTGGGATCGAAGGCGGAGATCCTCAAGTACACGTGGCTGAAGCCCGACGAGGCCTCCCAGGCCGCCGCGGCCGGTGTGGCGGGCGGCGCGAAGCGCGTGTGCCTGGTGGCGAGCGGGCGCGGTCCGACGGACCGCGACGTGGAGCGGGTCGGCAAGACGATCGAGGCGATCAAGGAGCAGAACGAGGGCGTCGAGGTGTGCGCCTGCCTCGGCCTGCTGTCGGACGGCCAGGCCGAGCGCCTGAAGGACGCGGGCGCCGACGCCTACAACCACAACCTCAACACGTCCGAGGCCACGTACGGTCAGATCACCAAGACCCACACCTACGCGGACCGGGTCGACACGGTGCAGAAGGCGCACGCGGCGGGCCTGTCCGCCTGCTCCGGCCTCATCGCCGGCATGGGCGAGAGCGACGAGGACCTGGTCGACGTCGTCTACTCGCTGCGCGAGCTGGACTCGGACTCGGTGCCGGTCAACTTCCTGATCCCCTTCGAGGGCACCCCGCTGGCCAAGGAGTGGAACCTCACCCCCCAGCGCTGCCTGCGGATCCTGGCGATGGTCCGGTTCGTCTGCCCCGACGTGGAGGTCCGGATCGCCGGCGGCCGCGAGGTGCACCTGCGCTCGATGCAGCCGCTCGCGCTGAACATCGCCAACTCGATCTTCCTCGGCGACTACCTCACCAGTGAGGGCCAGGCGGGCCAGGCCGACCTCGACATGATCGCGGACGCCGGTTTCGAGGTGGAGGGCGCCGGCACGACGACCCTCCCGGCGCACCGCGCGGACGCGGTGGCCGCTGCCGCCGCGGCCCACGGGCCGTGCGGTTCCTCGGCTGCCGAGGCGGGCTGCGGTTCGGCCTGCGGCGGCTGCTCGGGGCACGAGGCCGAGGCCGTCCCGGCCCAGGCGGAGCCTGTTCAGGCGCAGGCCGGCGAGGTCCGCTCGGACCTGGTGGCGGTCCGCCGCCGGGGCGCGGGAACGGACCTCGCCCCCAATGCCTGACCAGCACCACGCCATGCCGGCCGCGGAACTGCTCGCGCTGGACCGGCAGCACGTCTGGCACCCGTACGGCCCGATGCCCGGGCGGCAGGAGCCGCTGGTCGTCTCCTCCGCCTCGGGCGTCCGGCTGCGGCTGGCCGAGCCCTCCCAGGGGCAGGCCGAGCTGGTCGACGGCATGTCCTCCTGGTGGTCGGCGATCCACGGGTACAACCACCCGGTCCTGAACGAGGCCGTGACGGACCAGCTCGGCCGCATGTCCCACGTGATGTTCGGCGGGCTCACCCACGAGCCCGCCGTCCGGCTGGCCGCCCGGCTGGTCGAGATCACCCCGCCCGGCCTGGAGCACGTCTTCCTCGCCGACTCGGGCTCGGTCTCGGTCGAGGTCGCGGTGAAGATGTGCCTGCAGTACTGGCGCTCCATCGGCCGGCCCGGCAAGACCAGGCTGCTGACCTGGCGCGGCGGCTACCACGGGGACACGTGGACGCCGATGGCGGTCTGCGACCCCGAGGGCGGCATGCACGAGCTCTGGTCGGGGATCCTCCCGCGCCAGTTGTTCGCCGACGTGCCGCCGAGCGGCTTCGACGCGCCCGTGGACCCGGCGTACGTCGACCACCTGCGCTCCCTGCTCTCCGCGCACGCGGACGAGCTGGCCGCGGTGATCGTGGAACCGGTGGTTCAGGGCGCGGGCGGCATGCGCTTCCACAACCCGGGCTACCTGCGGGTGCTGCGCGAACTGTGCGACGAGTACGACGTCCTGCTCATCCTGGACGAGATCGCGACCGGCTTCGGCCGTACCGGCGCCCTGTTCGCGGCGGACCACGCGGGGATGACCCCGGACGTGATGTGCCTGGGCAAGTCCCTGACCGGCGGCTACCTCACGCTGGCGGCGACGCTGTGCACGGAGCGGGTGGCGAACGGGATCTCCCGGGGAGCCGTCCCCGTCCTCGCGCACGGGCCGACGTTCATGGGCAACCCGCTCGCCACGGCCGTGGCGCTGGCCTCGATCGACCTGCTGCTCGGCCAGGACTGGCAGCGTGAGGTCAAGCGCATCGAGGCGGGTCTCGTGGAGGGCCTGGCCCCGGCGCGTGACCTGCCCGGCGTGAGGGACGTACGCGTCCTCGGCGCGATCGGCGTGGTCCAGCTGACCCACGAGGTCGACGTGGCCGCGGCGACCCGGGCAGCGGTCCGCGAAGGCGTGTGGGTGCGCCCGTTCAGGGACCTGATCTACGTGATGCCGCCGTTCGTCACGGGCGACGGCGACGTGGCCCGCATCTGCCGCGCGGTGTGCGCGGCCGCGGCGGAGGGCTGACATGACGGTACTCATGGTCTCGGGCACGGGCACGGAGATCGGCAAGACGGTCGTCACGTCGGCGATCGCGGCGGCCGCGGTGGCGGCGGGCCGCTCGGTGGCGGTCCTCAAGCCGGCGCAGACCGGCGTGGACCCGACCGAGCCGGGCGACGCGGCGGAAGCGGTCCGCCTGGCCGGCCCCACGGTCACGGCGGTGGAACTGGCCCGCTACCCGGAGCCGTTGGCCCCCGACACCGCGGCCCGCCGCGCGGGGCTGCCCACGGTCTCGCCGAGCGCCGTCGCGGAGGCCGCGAGCCGGCTCGCCCGGTCCCACGACCTGGTGCTGGTGGAGGGCGCCGGCGGCCTCTTGGTCCGCTTCGACGAGGCGGGCCACACGCTGGCCGATGCGGCCCGCCTCCTCGGCGCCCCGGTGCTGGTGGTCGCCCCGGCGGCCCTCGGCACCCTCAACTCCACGACCCTGACGGCCGAGGCGCTCCGGGCCCGGGAGCTGGAGGCCCTGGGCGTGGTCATCGGCAGCTGGCCGGCCGAGCCGGACCTGGCCTGCCGCTGCAACCTGGCGGACCTCCCGTCGTCCTCGGGGCTGCCGCTGCTGGGCGCCGTTCCGGAGGCTTCGGGGGCCCTGTCCCCGGAGTCCTTCCGTTCGGCCGCCCCCACCTGGCTGTCCCCCGCCCTCGCGGGCACGTGGTCCCCGGAGTCGTTCCTGACGACCTGGCAGCCCTGATCCCGGGACCGGACCTCATCGGCCCGGCGCCGCCGACCGGCGCGCCGGGCCGTTCCGGCCGCGGGCGCGTTCCGGCCGGGGGGCGTTCCGGCCGCGGGGGCGTTCAGTGGCCGCCGCGGGGCTCGTGGCAGCCGCCCTCCATGTAGACCCCGTGCGCCTTCACGCTCATCGGCGGGGTCAAGTACCCCGTCACGCACGGCCCGCTCTCCGGGATCGACAGGACGAACGAGAGGTTGCCCGTGCTCGATGCGTACACGTCTCCGGTCTCCAGCTTGTAGCCCATCCCGGTCAGGAGCCCGCTGAGCTCCGCCGTCGTCTTCGGTGCGCCCTTCCCGTCCGAGCTGCCCAGCGCCTTCCTGATCCGCGCGGCGTGCGCGTCGCCCCGGCACTTGGCCGCAGGCGTGAGCGTCGCCTCCTTCTTGTACGCGTGGTTCTCCGCGTACTTGCGCGCCTCGGGATCCGTAGGCAGATCGTCCGGCGTGGCCGGCCCGGTCGGGGCCACGGTCGCCTTGCCCTCGCACAGCTCGGCCACCTCGGGGAAGAGCTTGTCGTGGCGGGCCACCGCGGCCGCCGCCTGGGCGGCGTAGTCCGTGGTCTGGCTGGGCGACGGCACCGGGGACGGGTCCGCGGCCGCGCCGCTTCTCCCGGACACCGTGGTGCCGCAGGCGGTCAGTGCGAGCAGTCCTGCGGCGAGCAGCACGGCGCCGGCGGTGGTGGTACGGGACGTCACGGGGTCTCCACTTTCCCTGGGCGGGCCCCAACGGGCGGGGCGATCCCCCGATTGTCCCCACGTCAGGTCCCGGGCTCCTGAGTACGCGTACTCAATCCGCACGCGACGGTCGTCCTTCGCCGGCCCCCGGCGGGGCCGCGGGCGGCGGTCCCGTCCCGCCGGGGCCGGTTTTGCGGGCCGCCCGGACGGGGAACCGGCAGGACAAGCGCACCCGCCGCCACCCCGCCCCGGAGGCCCGCCATGGCCACACCGCACCAAGGCCCGGATTCCGTCGACCACCCGCTCTTCGCCCGGTTCTACGCCCGGTTCAGCACCACCGCCGACGCCCGCGGAGGTGTCGCCGCCCTCCGCAGCGAGCTCCTGCACGGGGTGTCCGGCCGGGTCATCGAGATCGGCGCCGGCAACGGCCTCAACTTCGCCCACTACCCCCGCGCCGTGTCCGAGGTCGTCGCCGTCGAACCGGAACGGAGCCTGCGCAGGCTCGCGGCCGACGCCGCCCTGCGCGCCGAGGTCCCCGTCGACGTCGTACCGGGCGTCGCGGAGGCCCTCCCGGTCAAGAGCGAGGCCTTCGACGCCGCCGTCGCCTCCCTCGTGCTGTGCACCGTACGGGACCTGACCCGTTCGCTCGCGGAGCTCCACCGGGTGCTGCGCCCCGACGCCGAACTCCGCTTCTTCGAGCACGGCCGGGCGCCCACTCCCGGCATGGCCGCCGTCCAGCGCACGCTGGACCGGACCGTGTGGCCCCACCTCTTCGGCGGGTGCCACACCTACCGGGACCCGGTCGCCGCGATCGAGGCCGCCGGTTTCCGGGCCGTCTCGTACCGCAGGTTCCGGCTGCCCGAGCGCGGACCGGCGCTCCCCACGTCGTACTGCGTGATCGGTTCCGCGCGCCGCGGTCCCGCGTAGGGGGTTTGCGGCGGCTCGGGGCCGGGCCCGGTCCGCCCGGCCTCAGCCGGCCAGCGGTTTGACCCAGCGCGTCCAGTGGTCCTCGGGGTGGTACCCGGCCGCGTCCCACGCCCCGTGCGCCCGCTCGTTGCGGTCCAGCACCATCGCGTCCGCACGCCGTCCGCCGAGCGCCCCGAAGCGGTCCTCCGCGGCGGCCAGCAGCGCCGACCCGATGCCCTGGCGGCGGTGTGCCGGGTGGACCGCGAGCCGGTAGAGGTGGCAGCGCCAGCCGTCGAAGCCGGCGATCACGGTGCCGACCAGTTCGCCTTCGCGCCTGGCGAGCAGCAGGGCGTGCGGATCGCGGGCGTGGAGCTGCTCGACCCCGGAGAGGTCGTCGCTGATACTCGTTCCCTCGGCAGCGGTCTTCCAGAAGTCGAGCACGGCGGTGAGATCGGCGGCCGACGCGGGACCGATGTGAAGATCGCTCATGTCCGGATCCCATCATCCGGGTGCGCTCCGCCAAAAGAATGATCCGCCCTCTTTGCCGGTCCTTTACCCTTGTGGACAGCAACCCGACCGACCCGATCGAAAGGTGTGAGCGTCCGCCCATGGGCGAGCCCCCCAGTACCCGACATCGCGCGACACCCCTCCTCCTGACTGATCATGGAATGGAGGTGACCGACCGATGACCGAAGTGCTCCTGCTCCTCGTGGCGCTGCTGCTCTGCCTTGCCTGTGGAGCCTTCGTCGCGGCCGAGTTCTCGCTGACCACCGTCGAGCGCAGCGAGCTCGACCAGGCCGTGGAGCGCGGCGAGCGCGGGGCCGAGAGCGCCCTGGCGGCCGTGCGCAGCCTGACGTTCCAGCTCTCCGGCGCCCAGCTCGGCATCACGGTGACCGGGCTGGTCATCGGCATGATCTCCAAGCCGTCGATCGCCGCCCTGCTCCAGGGCCCCTTCGAGGCCATGGGGCTGTCGGCCGGCGCCGCCTCCTCCACCGCCCTGATCCTCGGCACGGTGCTGTCGACCGTCGTCCTGATGGTCGTCGGCGAGCTGGTGCCCAAGAACTGGGCGATCTCGTCCCCGCTGGCCATCGCCAAGCGGGTGGCCACCATGCAGCGGGTCTTCAGCCGCGCCTTCCGGCCGTTCATCAGCCATCTGAACAGCACGGCGAACCACATGGTCCGCCGGTTCGGCATGGAGCCGGCCGAGGAGCTGGCCTCCGCGCGCACCCCGCAGGAGCTGGTGGCGCTGGCCCGGCACTCCGCCAAGGCGGGCGCGCTGGAGAAGGACACCGCCGAGCTGTTCGTACGCACCCTGAACCTGGCCGACCTGACCGCGGAGAACGTCATGACCCCGCGCGTCCAGGTCACCGCCCTCGACGTGCAGACCACCGCCGAGGACGTGGCGAACGCGACGCTGGCGACCGGCCTGTCGCGCTTCCCGGTCTACCGGGGCAGCCTCGACACCGTCGTCGGCACCGTCCACATCAAGGACGTGCTCGCGCTGCCCGCCGAGGAACGCCACCGCAGCCCCGTTTCCCGGCTGCTGCGTGATCCGCTGCTGGTGCCGGAGTCACTGACCGTGGACCGGCTGCTGGACCTGCTGTCCGGCCGCCAGACGATGGCCGTCGTGATCGACGAGTACGGCGGCACGGCCGGCGTGGTCACCCTGGAGGACATCGTCGAAGAGGTCGTCGGCGAGGTGCGCGACGAGCACGACCCGCACGAGACCCCGGACCTGGCCCCGGCGGGTACGGACGCCTCCGGGCGCCGTCTCTACTCCGCCGACGGCGCCGCGCGCACCGACCAGCTGGAGCGGATCGGACTGCGCGTGCCGGACGGCCCGTACGAGACGCTGGCCGGGCTGATAGCGACCGAGCTGGGCCGGATCCCGGCCGTCGGCGACAGCATGGAGCTGGGCGGCTGGCGGATCGACGTGGTGGACGCCAGCGGACGGCGGGCGGCGCGGGTGCTGCTGCACGCGCCCGTCGAGCCGTCGCAGGACAAGGGTGGGGAGGGAGCCCGATGACGGTGCTCCAACTGCTGATCGGCCTGGCGACCCTGGTCGTCAACGCCTTCTTCGTCGGCGCGGAGTTCGCGCTGATCTCGGTGCGGCGCAGCCAGATCGAGCCGTACGCCGAGCAGGGCGACCGGCGGGCCCGCGCCGTGCTGTGGGGCCTGGAGCACGTGTCGGCGCTGATGGCGGCGGCGCAGCTCGGCATCACGCTGTGCACCCTGGTCCTGGGTGTGGTGGCCGAGCCGGCCATCGCGCACCTGCTGACGCCGCTGTTCGACCTGTTCGGGGTGCCGTCCGGGCTGACGCACGCGATCTCGTTCGTGGTGGCGCTGGCGCTGGCGACGTACCTGCACATGCTCTTCGGCGAGATGCTGCCGAAGAACGTGGCCCTGTCCGAGCCGGTGCGCACCGCGCTGCTGCTCGGTCCGCCGCTGGTGACCCTGACGCGGGCGCTGAAGCCGGTGATCTTCGCGATCAACGCCTTCGCCAGCCTCCTGCTGCGGATGCTGCGGGTGGACGTGAAGGACGAGGTCTCGGCGACGTTCTCGGACGACGAGCTGGCGCGGATCGTGCGGGACTCCAGTGAGGCGGGGCTGATCGACGGCCGGGCGAGCGAGCGGCTGCACGACGCCCTCGAGCTGGGCCGCCGGCCGGTCAACGATGTGGTGCTGCCGCTGGACGGCGTCGTCGTGGCCCGGGAGGGCATCACGCCGGCGGGGCTGGAGCGGCTGTCGGCCGAGTCCGGGTACTCCCGCTTCCCGGTGATCGACGCCCAGGCCAGGATCCTGGGATACCTGCACGTCAAGGACGCCCTGGACGCGGACGGACCGGAGCGGGACCAGCCGTTCCCGCTGTCCGCGCTGCGGCCGATCGCGCAAGTGCGGGCCGAGACGCCGCTGGACGACGTGCTGACCGCGATGCGGCGCAGCCGGACGCACCTGGCGGCGGTGCTCGGGGCGGGCGGCGCGATGACGGGCCTGGTGACGATGGAGGACGTGCTGCGCGAGCTGTTCGGCAGGCAGGCCTCCGCCTGACGCAGCTGCCACCGCGGCGGTCCCCCGGCTCTGCGGGGCGGGGGTACCGCGCGGTAGCATCGCTCCGCCATGGAGATGAATGCGTCTTACACCAGTTTCGTCGCGGTCGGCGACTCCTTCACCGAAGGCATGTCCGACCTGCTGCCCGACGGCTCCTACCGGGGCTGGGCCGATCTGCTGGCCGCCCGCCTCGCGGCGCGCGAGCCCGGCTTCCGGTACGCGAACCTCGCGGTCCGCGGGAAGCTGATCGGGCAGATCGCCGAGGAGCAGGCCCCGGTCGCGGCGGCGATGCGCGCCGACGTGGTGACCCTGGTGGGAGGCCTGAACGACGCCCTGCGTCCGAAGGTCGACATGGGCCGCGTACGCGGGCACCTGGAGGAGGCCGTGGGGCTGCTGGCGCCCACGTGCAAGACGCTGGTGCTGATGCGCTCCCCGGGGCGCAACGGGCCGGTGATGGACCGCTTCCGGCCGCGCATGGAGGAGCTCTTCGCCCTCATCGAGGAGCTCGCCGCCCGGCACGGGGCCCTGGTGGTGGACCTGTACGGGGCGGCCGTCCTCGCCGATCCCCGCATGTGGGACGTGGACCGGCTGCACCTGACGGCCGAGGGCCACCGCAGGGTGGCCGAGGCGGTCTGGCAGACGCTGGGCCTGCCGCCCGAGCAGGACTGGAGCGCCGAGCTCCCACCCGCGGTACCCCCGGGCTGGGCCGTGCGCCGCTCCCAGGACCTGAGCTTCGCGCGGCAGCACCTGCTGCCCTGGGTCGGCCGCCGGCTGACGGGTCGCTCCTCGGGGGACGGCCGCCCGGCCAAGCGCCCGGAGCTGCTGCCGTACGAGGCCGTCGCGGGCGAGCGGCTCTCGTAGCAAGGCACAATCCGGGGTGGGGTCCCTACCTGCGTAAACGCACAGCTGCGGCCCAAGTAGAATCCCTACACGTGACTGCCAAGCCCCGCATCCCCAATGTCCTGGCCGGCCGCTACGCCTCCGCGGAGCTCGCCGTCCTGTGGTCCCCCGAGTACAAGGTGACGCTGGAGCGGCGGCTGTGGCTCGCCGTGCTCCGTGCCCAGAAGGACCTCGGCATCGACGTCCCGGACGCCGCCCTCGCCGACTACGAGCGCGTCCTGGAGACGGTCGACCTCGCGTCCATCGCCGAGCGCGAGAAGGTCACCCGGCACGACGTGAAGGCCCGCATCGAGGAGTTCAACGCCCTCGCCGGCCACGAGCACGTCCACAAGGGCATGACGTCCCGCGACCTCACCGAGAACGTCGAGCAGCTGCAGATCCGGCTCTCGCTGGAGCTGGCCCGCGACCGCACGGTCGCCGTCCTCGCCCGTCTCGGCAAGCTGGCCGGCGAGCACGCCGAGCTGGTCATGGCCGGCCGCTCCCACAACGTCGCCGCGCAGGCGACGACCCTGGGCAAGCGCTTCGCCACCGCGGCCGACGAGCTGCTGGTCGCCTACGACCGCCTGGAGGACCTGCTCGGCCGCTACCCGCTGCGCGGGATCAAGGGCCCCGTCGGCACCGCTCAGGACATGCTCGACCTGCTCGGCGGCGACGCCGCCAAGCTCGCCGACCTGGAGCAGCGGATCGCCGCCCACCTCGGCTTCGGCCAGGCCTTCACCTCGGTCGGCCAGGTCTACCCCCGCTCGCTCGACTACGACGTGGTCACCGCCCTGGTGCAGCTGGCCGCCGCCCCCTCGTCGATCGCGAAGACGATCCGCCTGATGGCCGGCCACGAGCTGGTCACCGAGGGCTTCAAGCCCGGCCAGGTCGGCTCCTCCGCGATGCCGCACAAGATGAACACCCGCTCCTGCGAGCGCGTCAACGGCCTGATGGTCATCCTGCGCGGCTACGCCTCGATGACCGGCGAGCTGGCCGGCGACCAGTGGAACGAGGGCGACGTCTCCTGCTCCGTGGTCCGCCGGGTGGCTCTGCCCGACGCGTTCTTCGCGTTCGACGGCCTGCTGGAGACCTTCCTGACGGTCCTCGACGAGTTCGGCGCATTCCCGGCGGTCGTGGCCCGCGAGCTGGACCGCTACCTGCCGTTCCTCGCGACCACCAAGGTCCTGATGGGCGCGGTGCGGGCGGGTGTCGGCCGTGAGGCCGCCCACGAGGTCATCAAGGAGCACGCGGTGGCCTCCGCCCTCGCCATGCGCGAGCAGGGCGCCGAGCGCAACGAGCTGCTGGACAAGCTGGCCGCCGACGAGCGGATGCCGCTGGACCGGGCCCAGCTCGACGCCCTGATGGCCGACAAGCTGTCCTTCACGGGCGCCGCCGGTGACCAGGTCGCCGCGGTGGTCTCCCGTATCGAGGCGATCGCCAAGCAGCACCCGGAGGCCGCCGGGTACACGCCGGGGTCGATCCTCTGACCCCCGAGGAGCTGAGCGCCGCCCGTGACCGCGTCATCCCGGACGTGGTCGCGGGCGGTCTGCGCGTGCTGTTCTGCGGGATCAACCCGGGTCTCCTCTCCGCCGCGACGGGCCATCACTTCGCCCGCCCCGGCAATCGCTTCTGGCCCGTCCTGCACCTGTCCGGCTTCACCCCTCGCCGCCTCGCCCCCGCGGAGCAGGAGGAGCTGCTGACCTACCGGCTCGGCATCACCAACGTCGTCGCCCGCGCCACGGCCCGGGCCGACGAGCTGAGCGCCGAAGAGTTCCGGGAAGGCGGCCGCATCCTGACCGCCAAGGTGGAACAGCTGCGCCCGCAATGGCTGGCGGTCGTCGGTGTCACCGCCTACCGCACGGCGTTCGGCGAGCGAAGGGCCCAGATCGGCCCCCAGGACCGGACCATCGGCTCCACCCGCATCTGGGCGCTCCCCAACCCCAGCGGCCTCAACGCCCACTGGACGGCAGAATCCATGGCCCAGGAGTACGCCCGCCTCCGCGTGGCCGCCGAGGCGACCCCCGAGTCGTTCCCCGAGCACTAGGGCGGGTCGATCACGGTCACCGCGGCCATGAGCTGCGGTGAGTGGTCGGCCCCCCACCGGGCCTCGTAGATCGCGACCCAGCGGTCCCCGGCCCGCCACAGGTGGAGGTGGTCGCTCGTGGCGCCGATCTCCTGCCACGGCTGCGCCACCTCCCCGGACTCCGCCCGCAGCTTCAGGCTGTCGAGCGTGAACCGGTCGGGCTTGCCCCACCGCTCCTCCAGCCGCTGGGTCAGGGCCTCGTACTCGGCGGACACCTGGTCCTCGTGCGCCAAGCGGTCGGCCGCGTCCTCGTCCCCGTACCACCGGCTCCCGCCCAGCTCGGCGAGGTGGTAGCCGGGCCCGCTGGTGCCCACTTCGGACCTGCCCCGGACGTCGGGGAAGTCACGCGTCCGGAGCCGGTCGATCGTGTCGAGATGCTCTGCCGTGGTCATGCCGTCAGTATCGCGCCGGGGTCTGACAACTGGCCCCGCGTCACGCGTCCCGCCGGCGCACCGCCAGCCAGCCTCCGGCCAACGCGGCCGCCGCCCACAGCGCCAGCACACCGAGGCCGCTCCAGGGACCGAGCCGTCCGGTGGAGTCCACGTGCATGACGAGCTGCCCCGCCTGGTCCGGCAGGAACTCGGCGACGCCGCCCGCGGCCTGACCGATGATGAACGGCACCATGACGACGAAGGGTATGAGCACGCTCAGCACGATCGCCGCGCTGCGCAGCACCGCCGTCAGTCCGGCCGCGAACAGGGCCATGAGCGTCAGGTACACCCCGCTGCCGAAGACGGCCCGGAGGACACCCGGGTCCCCCAGCGACAGCGCGTACCGGCCCATGAACGCCTGGCCCAGGACGAACGTGAGCAGTCCGGTGACCTGACCCACCAGGAAGGCGAGCCCACCCACCATGGCGATCTTCGACAGGTAGAAACGGGTACGGTTCGGCACCGAGGTCAGCGTCGTGCGCAGGGCGCCGTTGTGGAACTCGGCTGCCAGCGCGCTCGCCCCGAAGGTGAACGCCGCTATCTGGCCGAAGTTGATGCCGTAGAAGGCTCCGAGCAGCGAGTCCTCCCCCAAGCTGCCTGCCTCCGCCTGGCCTATGGCGGCGGCCGCCAGAGCCTGTATCCCGGCGGTGACCACGAGAATGGCGATCAGCGCCCCGAACGTGCCACGCAGGGACCGTATCTTGATCCATTCCGAGTGCAGGACGGGGACGGTGGGCAGAGCGGCGCTCATGGCGAAGCCTCCTTGGGTGGGGGTGAAAGTCAGTGGGTGGCGGCGAACTGGGCGTGGTCGGCGGTGAGGTCCAGGTAGGCCTGCTCCAGCGAGGCGCGTTCGTCGGAGAGTTCCAGCACGGGGATGCCCTCGCGGGCGGCCATGCCGCCGAGCTGCTCGGCCCGTATGCCCTCCACGGTCCAGCGCTCGCCCTCGGCGGCCGCCAGCTCGAAGCCGTCCCGGGCGAGGGCCGCCCGGAGCCGAACCGGATCCGAGGTACGCAGGCGTACCTTCGGGGTGCTGCGGGCCTCGATGAAATCCTCCATCGAGGAGTCGGCCAGCAACCTGCCCTGCCCGAGCACGACCAAGTGGTCGGCCAGCGCCGCGGTCTCGGACATCAGATGGCTGGAGACGAGCACCGTGCGGCCTTCGGCGGCCAGTCCCCGCATCAGCTCGCGGATCCAGATGATGCCTTCGGGGTCGAGGCCGTTGGTGGGCTCGTCCAGCAGCAGGACCTCGGGATCCCCCAGCAGTGCGGCCGCTATGCCGAGGCGCTGGCGCATGCCGAGCGAGAACGTCTTGACCCGCCGCTTCGCCGCCGAGGCGATCCCCGCCTGCTCCAGTACCTCTTCGACCCGGCGCACCGGAATGCGATTGGCGGCGGCGAGGAGGCGCAGGTGGTCCCGCGCGGTGCGCCCGCCGTGGGCCGCCTGGGCGTCCAGGAGAGCGCCGACCCGGTGGAGCGGGTCGGGGAAGTCGGTGAACCGCGCGCCACCGATGGTGGCCGTCCCGGAGGTGACCCGGTCCAGGCCCAGCAGCAGGCGCATCGTGGTGGACTTCCCGGCGCCGTTGGGCCCGAGGAATCCGGTGACCCGCCCGGGCAGAACGTCGAAGGTGAGGTGGTCCACGGCCCGGGTGCGGCCGTATTCCTTGGTCAGTTCTCGGATCTCGATGCTGTTCATGGCTCAAGACTCGCCGCCCGACCCACCCCCTTCCCTCCCCCGTGCGAGGGTGCCGTCTCCCCCACGTGGGGGAGACGCGGCCGGGCCGCACACTGCCACGATGGGGGCATGTACCGACTGCTCCGTGCTCCGCTCCAACCGGTGACCTACTCACGCTGGTTGCATCTGTGCGTGCCCGTGCTGCTGCTGGCCCTGTGGATGTTCATAGAGCCTGAGTGGCCGTGGATGCCGTTGGTCATCGTCATACCGTTCGGCCTGGTGCCGTGGGTGCGGCTGGCGGAGGGGCTGCAGGCGCAGTTCCTGCTCACCCCGCACGATCACGGCGACCCCGACAGCGGCATCAGCGCCGCGCCGTCGGCGCGGTGGGGCGACCGGTGGCGGACGTTGCTGTGGCTCGAGGCACGGCTCGTCATCGCGCTCGCCGCCATGGCGGCGACCGTATGGCTCCCGACGATCACGGTCGAACTGATCGCGGCGGCGCTCGGGCACCCGCTCAACTCGGACCTCATGATCCCCTTCGTCCCGCCGCGTTGGGCCGCCGCCCTGCTCGTCCCGGTGCCGCTGGTCCTTCTCATCGTCATAGTGGTGCTGCTGGGCGAGCTGGTCACCGCGATCGCCCGCCGGCTGCTGGGGCCTTCGGCCGCCGAGCGGCTCACCGCCCTGGAGGCCCGCACCGAGCAGCTGTTGGAGCGGACCCGCATCGCGCGGGAGTTGCACGATTCGATCGGGCACGCCCTGACGGTGTGCGTGGTGCAGGCGGGAGCGGCTCGGGCAGCCGGCGACCCGGAATTCACCGACCGGGCGCTGAGCGCCATCGAGGAGACCGGCCGGACCGCGCTGGAGGACCTGGAACGGGTCCTGCTGGTCCTGCGGGAGTCGGCGCAGCCCGTCTCGCAGCGGCCGACGCTGGCGGAGGCCGACCGGCTGCTGGAGTCGGCCCGCGCCTCGGGGGCGGATGTGGACGCGCAACTGACGGGACGGCTGGAGCAGTTGCCGGGCCCGGTCACCCGGGAGGCCTACCGGATCCTGCAGGAGGCCCTCACGAACGTGCTGCGGCACTGCGGTCCGGTGCCGGTCCGGGTCCGGGTGGAGATGGCCGTCGGCAGGCTGGACATGGAGGTCACGAACCCGCTGCCGGAGGGGCCCGCCTTCATCTCCGGCAGGGGGAGCGGGCTGCGCGGGATGCGGGAGCGGGCCGCACTGCTCGGCGGGGAGGCCGAGACCGGGCCGTTCGAGGGCAGTTGGAGAGTGCGCGCACGGCTTCCGCTGGAGCGAATACGCTGACCGGATGCCGGTTACCGTTCTGCTCGTCGATGACGAACCCCTGGTGCGCGCGGGTCTGCGTGCCGTCCTGGATGCCCAGCCCGACATCGAAGTGGTGGGTGAGGCGGCCGACGGAGCCTCCGTCGTCCCGCTCGTGCGGCAGCTGAGGCCGGACGTGGTGGCGATGGACGTGCGGATGCCGCTCCTCGACGGGATCGAGGCGACGCGGGCCGTGCTGCGGACCGTGGACTCTCCGCCGAAGATCCTCGTGGTGACCACGTTCGAGAACGACGAGTACGTGTACCAGGCGCTGCGGGCCGGGGCGGACGGGTTCCTGCTGAAGCGGGCCCGCCCCTCCGAGATCGTGCACGCGGTACGGCTGGTGGCGGAGGGCGAGACACTGCTCTTCCCCGCGGCCGTGCGGGCCCTCGCAGCGGAGTACGGGAACCGGCAGGCGCGGGCGGTGCTGGAGCGGGCCGCGCTGACCGAGCGCGAGGAGGCGGTGCTGCGGCTGATGGCGCGAGGACTGACGAACGTCGAGATCGCCAAGGAGCTGATCGTCGGCACGGAGACGGTGAAGTCCCATGTGAGCGCGATTCTGGGCAAGCTGGGGGCGCGGGATCGGACCCAGGCCGTGATCGCGGCGTACGAGTCGGGATTCGTCGCCCCGGCCTGAGTCGCCCCGGCCTGAGTCGCCGCGACCTGAGGGGAACAGCCGGTTCCGGCCGATGGGGGGCTGGTTCTCGCCCCGGCCCCAGGGGCGCAGTACCATCCGGCAGACAAGCTCGCTAGCTGGGAGGACACACGTTGGGGCAGCTGACCGGCGGGGATCCCTCTCTGCTCCGGCGGATCAATTCGGCCGTGGTGCTGCGTGCGCTGCGCGCGGCGGAGTCGCCGACACTCACCGACCTCACGCGGTTGACCGGCCTGTCCCGGCCGACCGTCGAAGGCGTGGTCGAAGGGCTGATCGGGACCGGGCTCGTCGTCGAGGCGGGCGCGGAAGAGGGTGCGCGGCGCCAGGGGCGGCCGGCCAGGCGCTATCGGTTCCGAGCCGAGGCGGGGCACCTCCTCGGCATCGAGATCGGCTCGCACCGGGTCGCGGTGCTGCTGTCCGGGCTGGACGGGCGGGTGATCGGCGCCGGCACCAAGGAGGTCGCCGAGACGGCTTCCGCCGACGAGCGGCTGGAGCGGGTGCGGGCGGCGGTGGCCGATCTGCTGCGGCGGGCCGGCGTACCGCGCGACTCCCTGCGGGCGGTCGGCGTCGGCAGCCCCGGCATCGTGGAGGCGGACGGCACCGTACGCCTCGGCACGGCCCTGCCCGGCTGGACCGGCCTGCCGCTCGGCGAGCGGCTGCGGCGCTCGTTCCGCTGCCCGGTGCAGGTGGAGAACGACGCCAATGCGGCCGCCGTCGCCGAGCACTGGAAGGGCGCGGCGCAGGACACCGACGACATGGTGTTCGTGATGGCGGGGCTCAGCCCCGGGGCGGGTTCGCTGATCGGGGGCCGGCTGCACCGCGGGTTCGGCGGGGCGGCGGGCGAGATCGGTGCGCTGCACCTGCTGGGCCGTGGCGTGACGCCCGAGAAGCTGCTGTCCACGACGGGCGAACCGCTGCATCCGCTGGACGAGCAGGCGGTGGCCGAGGTGTTCGCCATGGCCAAGCGGGGCGACGAGCAGGCCGTGGCCGCGGTGGAGCGCTTCATCCAACGGCTGGTGCACGATGTGGCGGCGCTGGTGCTGGCCATGGATCCGGAGCTGGTCGTGGTCGGCGGCTGGGCGGCCGGCCTGAACGGGGTACTGGATCCCCTGCGCCGGGAGCTGGAGCGCTACTGCCTGCGCCCCCCGCGCGTGGCACAGTCCCTGCTCGGCGAGGCCGCGGTGGCCACCGGGGCCCTGCGCTTGGCGCTGGACCATGTGGAGGAAGAGCTCTTCGCGGTGGAGAAAACGGTCACCACCCGCCGCCGCTGACCGCGACCCGGCAGGGTCCCGGGACCAACGCCGGGGAGACGCCCCGGATTCCGGTCGGCTGCCGACTCCTTCCGCGGCTTCCCGTAACCCGCCGCCGGGTGGCGGCCCGACCTCCGGTCCGCCTTCAGCCCGAGCTCGCCGCGGGCTCGCCCCCAGCCCGTTCCGGCATCCGCCGTCGAGAGGTCCTGGCCCCCGGCCCCGCCTCCAGGTCGTCGCTTCCTGACCTTGCCGGTTGGGCCCGCGTCGTCCGGTGCCGTGCATCGCAAGGCGGAGAGGCTCCCGAGTATTGGACGTACTCGGGAGCCTCGACAACGCGGCGAGGTGCGGTGCCGGACGACGCGGGTCTGGGGGCACCTCCCAGCGGTAGCTGGGGGAGCAAGATCCGGAAGAGGCGGCCCAGCCGGGGGATGAAACGCCGAACGGCCCTGGTCCGGGGGCGCCGGAGTAGGGCCGTTCGGGGGGCAGGGTGTCAGGAGGCGACGCGGGCCTCGTGCGTGATCTCCACGTCTCCCGTGTCGCCGAAGGTCAGGCGGCAGGTGTCCGCGCGGTACGTGGCGACCGAGACGGCGGCCGTTCCCGCGGCGGTGAAGTAGCGGGTGGTGACCACCAGCACCGGGGCGCCCGGCAGCCGGTCCAGTTCCTTGGCGTCGTCGGCACGCGCCGAGCCGAGCTCCACCGAGCGGTCCTGGCCGTCCAGGGCGAGCCGCTGGAGCTCGCGCAGCACGGCACGGGCCCGGGCGGGTCCGGCCGGGGCGTCGATGGCAGAGAGGCCGGGCACGGAGGCGGCCGGCACGTACAGCAGCTCGGCGGCGACGGCCTGGCCGTGGGAGACCCGGGTCCGGCGCACGGTGTGCACGAGCTGGTCGGCGGCGCCGCCGAGGAGCTTCAGGACGGCGGCGGACGGCAGGGCGGCCCCGGCCCCGTCCACGATCTCCCAGCCGTCGACGCTCTCGCCGGGCCAGCCGTGCCCCGTGCTGCCGACGGCCACGCCGACCCGCGGCGGGGCGACGGTGGTGCCGACGCCGCGACGGCGCTGCAGGCGGCCTTCGAGTTCGAGCTGTTCCAGGGCCTGCCGCAGGGTCGCGCGGGCGACTCCGAAGCGGGCGGCGAGCTCACGCTCGTTCGGCAGGATCTCGCCCACGGAGAAGTCGCGGTCGAGCGCCTCGCTGAGGACGGTCTTGAGGTGCCAGTACTTCGGTTCCGGCACCGTTTCGAGCTGCGTGGTCCCCACCCTGACTCCTCCTGCCATCGCTGCAATCGCCGTGTTCCAGCGGCAGTTCCGCGCCTTTGTTTATTAAAGGTTCTTGCACTATCCCTGCCGACCATAGGACGGCGCACCCCCTTGGTCAAGACCAATGCTCACCCCTTTACCGGGCAGATCGGGCATACGTATCAAGCCGTTCACGCGATGTTCTCGCTCACCGCGACGACTCGCCCCGACACGCGCCGGAGGCTTGTCCCGCCGGGCTACCGGGCGGTAATCATGGCCTTAGCCATTACTGACAGCCTGTCTCACACGCGTCCAACCGACGAGGAGCAGCATGACCGCCACGGTCTCCTTCCCGATCGAATCGCCGCTGGGCCCCCGCACCGCCACCGTCGCCTACGAGCGCAAGGGCGCCGGCGCACCGCTTCTCCTGCTGCACGGCATCGGCCACCACCTCCAGGCCTGGCACCCGGTGACCGACATCCTGGCCGCCGAGCACGACGTGATCGCCGTCGACCTGCCCGGCTTCGGCGTCTCGGAGCCCCTGCCCGAGGGGGTTCCGTACGACCTGGGAACCTTCGTGCCCGCGCTCGGCGCGCTCTGCTCGGCCCTCGGCGTCGAACGCCCGCACGTCGTCGGCAACTCCCTCGGCGGCCTCCTCGCGCTCGAGATGGGCCGGAGCAACCTGGTCCGCTCGGTCACCGCGCTCTCCCCCGCCGGCTTCTGGACCGAAGCCGAGCGCAAGTACGCCTTCGCCACCCTCCGCGCGATGCGCGTCGGCGCCCTCACGCTGCCCCACTCCACCCTCGAGCGGCTCTCGCGCAGCGCCGCCGGCCGGGCCGCACTGACCGGCACCATCTACGCCCACCCGGCCCGCCGTTCACCGGAGGCCGTGGTCGCCGAGACGCTCGCCCTGCGCGAGGCCACCGGCTTCGACGAGACCCTGGCCGCGGGGCGCTCCGTACGGTTCACCTCGGACGTGCCCGGCCTGCCGGTCACCATCGCCTGGGGCTCCCGCGACCGGCTGCTCCTGGCGCGCCAGGGCGTACGCGCCAAGCGGGCGGTCCCGGGCGCCCGGCTGATCCGGCTCCGCGGATGCGGTCACGTCCCGATGAACGACGACCCGGCGCTGGTCTCCCGTGTGGTTCTGGACACGGTACGTGCCACAACCAGCCAGGTGGGCTGAGCGGCTGACGGCTGTTCATCCACGGTTCGGTTGCGCGACGCGGACGGGCCGGTGTGCGGCGGCACACTGGTCCGACCCGTCCCCGCCGGCCCCTGGAGACGCTCCGATGGCACCGATTCCGCACACCCGACGCTCCCTGCTCGGCGGTTCGCTCGCCGTGCCGGTGGGCCTCGCCCTGTCCGGGGCGGCGGCCGCGCCCGCGCTCGCCGCGCCCACCCCCGCTACGGCGTTCACCCGCTCCGGGCGGCCGAGCGCGCCGTGGGGCACCCAGTGCGGTGAGATCACCGCGCACTCGGCCACCGTCTGGACGCGCTCCGACCGGCCGGCGCGGATGTACGTCGAGACCTCCCCGAGCGAGTCGTTCCGCTACGGCGTCCGGCGCCACGGCGGTCCGTTCCTCGGCCCCGCCACCGACTTCACCGGCACCACCACCCTGCGCGACCTCCCGCCCGGGCAGCAGATCCACTACCGGGTGGTCCTGGCCGACCCGGACGACCCGCGCCGCACCGGCGAGCCGGTCCGCGGCACCTTCCGGACCACCCCGGTCTCACGCCGCCACGACGTGCGCTTCCTGTGGTCGGGGGACCTCGCGGGGCAGGGCTGGGGCATCAACCCGGACCTCGGCGGCTACCGCGTCTTCGACGAGATGCGGCAGCGCGACCCCGACTTCTTCCTCTTCAGCGGGGACACGATCTACGCCGACGGCCCGATCCAGGCCTCCGTCCCCCTGCGCGACGGCAGCATCTGGCACAACATCACCACCGAGGAGAAGGCGAAGGTCGCCGAGACCCTCGACGAGTTCCGCGGGAACTTCCGCTACAACCTGCTCGATCGCAACCTGCGCGACTTCAACGCCCAGGTGCCGGTCCTCGCCCAGTGGGACGACCACGAGGTGCGCAACAACTGGTACCCCGGCCAGGTGATCGACGACCCCCGCTACACCGTGCGGGACATCGACACGCTCGCCGGCCGCGCCCGCCGGGCCTTCGGCGAGTACTTCCCCGTCACCGACCTCCGCGGCGGCCGCGCCGAGGGCCGGATGTACCGGGTCATGCGGTACGGGCCGCTGCTCGACGTCTTCGTCCTCGACATGCGCACCTACCGCGACGCCAACTCCCCCGGCCGCCAGACCGTGGACCCGGTCGGCATCCTCGGCCAGGAGCAGCTGGCCTGGATCAAGCGCGAGCTGTCGCGCTCGCGCGCCACGTGGAAGGTCATCGCCGCCGACATGCCGCTGGGCATCGTCGTACCCGACGGGGCCGCGAACTTCGAGGCCGTCGCCCAGGGCGACCCGGGCGCCCCGCTCGGCCGCGAGCTGCAGATCGCCGAACTCCTGCGCCACATCAAGCACCAGCGCATCACGGGCACCCTCTGGCTCACCGCCGACGTCCACTACACGGCCGCGACCCACTACGCCCCCGAGCGGGCCGCCTTCACCGACTTCGCACCGTTCTGGGAGTTCGTCTCCGGCCCCGTCGGCGCGGGCGGGTTCCCCGCAGGGAAGCTCGACGCCACCTTCGGGCCCGAGACCGCGTACGTCCAGTCGGCCCCGCTCGCCAACATGTCGCCGTCCGAGAACCCGCCGTACTACGGAGAGGTCGACATCGACGGCGAGTGCGGGGAGCTGACCGTCCGGTTGCGCCGCCAGGGTGGCGGCGTACTCTTCACCACGACGCTCCAGCCCGGGCGCGTGGGCCAGTAGGACAGCGGGCAGGACCGCAGGCCCGGCCGCCGGCGGGATCCCGGATCCCGGAATCCCGCCGGAAAACAGGGCGAAATCGGCCAGACTGACACTTAACCAGTCGGTCACAGACCGTTCGTGATCACGCAACACCCCTGCGCCACAGTGGCATGCATGACTGAACGCATCCACACCCCCGCACACCGCCACCACCGCCACCACTGGCGCCGCGACATCGTCGAACTGGCCGCGCTGTTCTGCGCCGTCGCGGTCGCCGACGGCATCGCCAATCTGGTCGTACACGGCCCGAAGGGCCCGGTCCTGCTCGTCGCCTCGGCCGTCGCGCTCCTGGTCACGGCGGCGTTCCACACCTGGTGGGCACGCCGCCACAGCCATGCGCCGCCGCCGCTGAGTACGGCGCCCTCCGATACGGCCCCCGGCGCGGCCCGGGCCGAGTCGCCGTCCGGGTCCGCGCCCGGGTCCACGTCGGAGCCCGCAACGGAGACCGCCGCCACCACCTCCTTGTGGCGGATGCGGACGACCGTACGGGACGAGCCCGGCAGCCTCGCCGCCGTGTGCACCGCGCTCGCCCACCAAGGCGTCGACATCCTGACCCTGCAGACCCACCCGCTCCCCGAGGGCGGCACCGTCGACGAGTTCCTGCTGCGCTCCCCGCAGCAGCTGGCCTCCGCCGACCTCACCCGCGCCATCGCCCGCGCCGGCGCCCACAGCACCTGGATCGAGCGCGCCGACGCGCACGACCTGGTCGACACCCCGACCCGCGTCCTCGGCCTGGCCACCCGCACCGCCCTGGACGCCGCCGAGCTGCCCCTCGCGCTGCGCCAGCTGCTCGGCCGCTGCACCATCCACTCGATCCCGGCCACCACCCTCTCCGGCCGCCCCAACGCGGCCGCCGACGCCCCGGTCGAGGGCGTCCTGGAGGCGACGGTGATGCGGCTGCGCGACCCCTCGGGCGGTGCCATCACCGTGGAGCGCCCCTACCTGCGCTTCACCCCGACCGAGTTCGCCCGGGCCCGCGCCCTCGTCGAGCTCGACACCCGGCTCGGACCGCGCGTCCCGCGCAGCCAGGACGTGCTGACCCTGCCCGAGGGCAACGAGATCACCGTGCGCCGCGCCGACGGCTCCGACCTCGCCGCCGCCCGCGCGATGCACGACCGCTGCTCCGAGCGCACCCTGGGCCTGCGCTACCACGGGCCCGTCGCCGACGCCGACCGCTACCTCGGCCACCTGCTGAGCCCCCGCTTCGGCCGCACCCTCGCCGCCACCACCGCCTCCGGAAAGCTCGTCGCCCTCGGCCACCTGCTGTGGGACGGGGACGAGACCGAGGTCGCGCTGCTGATCGAGGACGACTGGCAGCGCCGCGGCATCGGCTCCGAGCTGCTGCGCCGCCTGATCGCGATGGCCGTCGAGGCCGGCTGCGACAGCGTGTACGCCGTCACCCGGGCCGCCAACACCGGCATGGTCGCGGCCATGCGCGGCCTCGGCCTCCCGCTCGACTACCAGATCGAGGAGGGCACCCTGGTGATCACGGCCCGTCTGGACGCCTCGCCGGTCGTCTCCCGCGTCCCGTACGAGCTGCCCCGCGCGCAGTACCCGTACGGGCAGCAGAACCACCCGCACTGAACCCGGCCCGGCGGGATCCGGCCGGGCGGCGAGAAGGCGCCCCCGGTCGGATCCGCTTGACGGCGCGGGAGCGGACGCCCGGTCCGCCGCTCCCGCGTACGTCAGCAGGCTGACAGCGAACGGTGATGACGCGGGGCGGTCCGCCGTACGAAGATGGCCGCATGTCAGAGACCCTTCGCAGCGACAGCGCCTCCCGGCTGCCCCGCCAGGTCGCCGACGCATATGTCGACGACCTCATCGCCATCGATCCGATCACGGGCACCTATCTCGGTGTCGCCGCGAGCTCCAGCCGGCTCCCGGACTTCTCCCCGGCCGGCCGCGCGGCCGCCGCCGACCTGTCCCGCTCCACCCTCGCCCGCCTCGACGCCGCCGAGCGGCTGCCCGGCGCGGACAGCGACGCCGAGCGCCGCTGCGCCCGCCTGCTGCGCGAGCGCCTCACCGCCGAACTCGCCGTGTACGAGGCGGACGAGGACCTGCGGGCCGTCAGCAACATCCACTCGCCCGCGCACTCCGTCCGCGACGTCTTCACCCTGACCCCCGCGGACACGGACGAGGACTGGGCGGCGATCGCCGAGCGGCTGCGGGCGGTCCCCGCCGCCCTCGCCGGCTACCGCGAGAGCCTCGGACTCGGCCTGGACCGCGGCCTGTACGGCGGCCCGCGCGCCACCGCGACCTTCATCGGCCAGCTCACCACCTGGGTGGGCGAGGACGGCGACGGCGAGAGCTTCTTCGGCGAATTCGCGTCCCGCGGCCCGGAGTCGCTGCGCTCCGGGCTGGAGGAGGCGGCCGCCGGAGCGACCACGGCCCTCGCCGAGCTCCGCGACTGGATGCGCGACGTGTACGAACCCGCCGTCGCCGACGCCCCGGACCCGGTGGGCCGCGAGCGCTACGCCCGCTGGTCCCGGTACTTCAACGGCACGGACCTGGACCTCGACGAGGCGTACGCCTACGGCTGGTCGGAGTACCACCGCCTGCTCGCCGAGATGAAGGCCGAGGCGGCCAAGATCCTGCCCGGCGCGGGTCCTTGGGAGGCGCTGAAGCACCTCGACGAGCACGGCACCCACATCGAGGGCGTCGAGGAGGTCCAGGCCTGGCTGCAGGGCATCATGGACGAGGCCATCCAGAACCTCGACGGCACGCACTTCGAGCTCGCCGAGCGCGTGAAGCGGGTGGAGTCCATGATCGCCCCGCCGGGCGGCGCGGCGGCCCCGTACTACACCAACCCCTCGGAGGACTTCTCCCGCCCCGGGCGCACCTGGCTGCCGACGATGGGCCAGACCCGCTTCCCGGTGTACGACCTGGTCTCCACCTGGTACCACGAGGGCGTTCCCGGCCACCACCTCCAGCTCGCGCAGTGGACGCACGTCGCGGACCAGCTCTCCCGCTACCAGGCCAGCGTCGGCCTCGTCAGCGCCAACGTCGAGGGCTGGGCGCTGTACGCGGAGCGCCTGATGGACGAGCTGGGCCACCTCAAGGACGCCGAGCAGCGCCTGGGCTACCTGGACTGCCAGATGATGCGCGCCGCGCGGGTCATCGTGGACATCGGCATGCACCTGGGCCTGGAGATCCCGGCGGATTCGCCGTTCCACCCGGGCGAGCGCTGGACGGTGGACCTGGCGCAGGAGTTCTTCGGCCTGCACAGTGGCCGGCCGGCGGACTTCATCGAGAGCGAGGTCACCCGCTACCTGTCGATGCCGGGTCAGGCGATCGGCTACAAGCTGGGCGAGCGGGCCTGGCTGCTCGGGCGGGACAACGCCCGCGCCGCGCACGGCGACGCCTTCGACCTGAAGGCGTGGCACATGGCGGCGCTGTCGCAGGGTTCGCTGGGCCTGGACGACCTGGTGGACGAGCTGTCGAAGCTCTGACCCCGTCGGCCGTCACGCGTACGGGCCGCCCGTTCCCCTGCGAGGGAGCGGGCGGCCCGTACGGCGTTGCGGCGCGCGCGGAATCGGAGCGTCAGCAGCCGCAGTCGTCGGAGTCGGTCGGCGCGGTCAGCGGGTCCGCCTCGGCGCGCTGCTCGCTGCCCTGCCAGGTCTCGACCTCGAAGCCCTCGCGGATCCAGTACTCGATGCCGCCGAGCATCTCCTTGACCTGGAAGCCGAGCTGGGCCAGGGCGAGGGCGGAGCGGGCGCCTCCGTTGCAGCCGGGGCCCCAGCAGTACGTGACCACGGGGAGGTCCTTGTCGAGGAGCTGCTCGGCCTGCTCGGGGATCAGGGCGGTCGGCAGGTGGACCGCGCCGGGCACGTGGGCCTGGTCCCAGGCGGGCGTGGAGCGGGAGTCGACCAGCTGGAAGCCGAGCTCGGCGCCCTGCTCGCGGTGGGCCTTGAAGGCGGCGGCGACATCGGACACGTCCGCGTGGAAGGCGAGGCTCGCGGCGAAGTAGGCGGCGGCCGCGGCCGGGGCGGCCGGGGGCACCCGGAGCACGGGGTTGGCGGCGGGAGCGGGGGCGGCGGCCGGGGCTGCGGTGTTCTGCGTCGTCGTCATGGCTCAGAATCTACGAGCCGCTGATCATCTCGGGAAGTGCCTTTCCCCGGCCTTCCTCTTGTTCGGCCGGGGATTCCCCTGCTACATCTGCTCCATGACCGACTATTCCCCTGACGCCACCGACTGGCGCATCCTGACCGCCCTCCAGGAGGACGGCCGGGCCAGCTTCGCCGAGCTCGCACGCGCCGTCTCCATGTCCGCGAGCGCGGTCACCGAGCGGGTGCGCCGCCTGGAGGAGTCGGGCGTGATCACCGGGTACACCGCCGTGGTGGACCCGGAGAAGCTGGGCAAGTCCATCCTGGCGCTGGTCCGGCTGCGCTATCCGCACGGCAACTACAAGCCGTTCCACGACCTGTTGGAGGCCACGCCGGAGATCCTGGAGGCCCATCACGTCACGGGCGACGACTGCTTCGTGCTCAAGGTCGCCGCCCGCTCGATGGGGCATCTGGAGGAGGTCGCGGGCCGGATCGCCGGCCTCGGCGCCGTCACCACGAGCATCGTGTACTCCTCGCCGCTGTCCCGTCGGCCGCTCAGTCCGTGAGGGCCGCGGTGCGGTGGCGCACCACGGAGCCGCCGCGCTGCTTGACGATCTCCAGCTGCGCCTGCACCCGGGTCCGCAGGTCGGCGACGTGGCTCACGATGCCGACGCTGCGGTCCCGTTCGCGCAGCGAGTCCAGGACGTCGAGCACCTCGTCCAGCGCCTGGTCGTCGAGGCTGCCGAAACCCTCGTCGATGAAGAGGGTGTCCAGGCGCATGCCCCCCGCCTCGTCGGTCACGACGTCGGCCAGGCCGAGGGCCAGGGCGAGCGAGGCGAAGAAGGTCTCGCCGCCCGACAGCGTAGCGGTGTCCCGCTCGCTGCCGGTCCAGGCGTCCACCACGTGCAGCCCGAGGCCGGAACGTCCGCGTCCGCTCGCCTTGGCGTCGGAGTGGACGAGCGTGTAGCGGCCGCCGGACATCCGCAGCAGCCGCAGTGTCGCGGCGGCCGCGACCTGCTCCAGCCGGGCGGCCAGGACGTACGCCTCCAGCCGCATCTTGCGCTCGTTGTCGGCGGAGGTGCCGGCGGTGAGCCCGGCCAGCCGGGCCACCCGGTCGTACGCCTCGCGCAGCGGGCCGAGCGCCCGCAGCTCCTGCTCCGCCTGCCGGGAGAGCCGGTCCAGCTCCGCGCAGCGAACCCGGGCCGCGTCCACGGCAGACCCTGCCGTACGAAGCTTCGCCGCGGCCCGGGCTTCGTACGCCTCGGCGGCGTCCGGCGCGGCCCGGGGCAGCGTCGCGGCGGCGACGGTGTCGGTCTCGCCGAGGCGGTCCGCCAGCATGGCCTCCTCCGCCTGCCAGGCGTCCAGCCTCCGTTGGAGCGCGGTGCGTTCGTAGTCCGGGAGCACCGCGTCGGCGGCGGCCTCGACGGTGTCGAACCCGGCCTTGAAGGCGGCGTCGGCCAGTTGGGCGTCGGCCTCCTTCAGCCGGGCCGCGGTGTCCTCGGCCCGGCGCAGCGTGGCGGCCGCCCGGGTGACCATCCGCACCCGCTCCTCCAGGAGCCTGGCGCGCGCGGCGACCGTCGGCGCATCCCCCCGGACGAGGGCCAGTTCGGCCTCCAGCTTGGCCTGTTCCTGATCCAGGGAGTCGCGCAGGGTGGCCCGGGCGGCGGAGCGGCGCTCGGCGTCGAGCCGGTCGGAGCTGCGTACGGCGTGTTCGCGCTCGGCGCGGGCCAGCCGCTCCCGGGCCGCGTGCAGTCCGGCGGCCGCGGCATGGGCGGCGGCGTGCCGGGAGCTCAGGTCCGAGGTCAGCGCGAGGAGTTCCTCGGTGGTGGCCTCCCCGGCGGCCGCCGCGGCCTCGGCGCGGGCCTCCTGGACGGCGGCGAGTTTCCGCTCGACGGCGGTCCTGCGCTCCTCGGCCTGCTCGTAGCGGGCGTGGGCGGCGTCCTCGGCGGCCCGGTCCACGTGCCCGGGGGCCGGGCGCGCCGGAGCGGGGTGCTCCGCCGATCCGCACACCGTGCACGCCTCCCCCGCCACCAGCGCCTCGGCGAGCTCGGCGGCGATCCCGCGCAGCCGGGTCTCCTTGAGCTCCAGCCAGCGCTCCCGGGCGGCGGTCGACTCCTCGCGTACGGAGAGCAGTTCGCCCTCGGCGTGCTGCGCATCGCCGTCCAGCGCATCCCGGCGCCGGGCGGCGTTCAGGTGCAGGCGGGCCGGCTCGAGCCGCCCCGCCAGCTGCTCGGCCAGTGTCGCGGCCTGCTGGGCGGATTCCACCCGCTCCGCCAGCGCGGTCCGGGTGGCCTCCCAGCGGCCGAGCCAGTCGGCGGACTCCCGCAGCTGCTCCTCGGCGTCGCGGGCCTCCCGCTCCAGGGTGGCCCGCTCGCGGCCGATCTCGGCGCTGCGCTGCTCGGACCGCTGGGCGGCGCCGAGCGCGCCGAGGTCCTCGCGCAGCCGCTGCTCCACGGCGGACAGCTGCTCGGTGCCCGCCTCGGCGAGGGCCGCCGGGAGCTCCGCCCGGGCGGCCGCCTCCGCGTGGGCGGCGGACAGGTGGGCCGCCGACGCGGCTCCGCGCAGTTCCAGGGCGGGGGCCACCAGGGCGCCCCGGCGGGCCCGGTCCAGCAGGGCGCGGACCCGGTCCCGCTCGGGCTCCGCCTCGGCGAGCAGGGCGGCCCGGCGGGCCGTCTCGGCGTGCCGGCGCTGGAGGCGGTCGAGCTCCCGCGCCTCATCGGCGGCCCGCCGGGCGGCGGCGTGGCGGCCCTCGACGGCGGCCAGCGCGTACTCGGCGACGGTCAGCCGCTCCCGGGCAGCGCAGCGTGCGACGGCCGCCCAGGCCCGGATCGCCCCGGCCAGCCCGGGGTCGCCCGGCTGGTGCCCGGGCAGCGGCCAGGCCCGCAGGTCGGCGCTGTCCCCGGCGGCCTGGGCGAGCCGCTGGGCGGTGCCGAGCACCTTCTCGTCGCCGGCGCGCACCTTGGCCTCGGCGTCGCGGCGGCGCTCCGCGAGCAGGGTCTCGACGGCGGCGAAGCGGCGGGTGTCGAAGAGCCGGCCCAGCAGCCGGCCCCGCGCCACCTCGTCGGCCCGCAGGAACTTGGCGAACTCGCCCTGCGGCAACAGCACGACCTGGCAGAACTGCTCGCGGCTCATGCCGAGCAGCTGCTCGATCTCCTCGCCGATCTCCTGGTGGGAACGGCTGAGCGCCTGCCACCGTTCCCCGTCGAATTCGCGCAGCCAGCTCTGCGCCTTGTCCTTGGTGGTGCCGGTGCCGCGCTTCTTCGGCCGGTCCTGCTCGGGGCGCCGGGTGATCTCCAGGCGGCGCCCGCCCGCGGTGAGTTCGAGGGTGACCTCGGTCGGCGTCCCGGCGTCGGCGTGGTCGCTGCGCAGGCTGGTGCCGGGGGCCTGGCGGGGGCCGGGCACCGATCCGTACAGGGCGTAGCAGACGGCGTCGAGGACGGAGGTCTTGCCCGCGCCGGTGGGGCCGTGGAGCAGGAAGATCCCGGCGCCGGACAGCGCGTCGAAGTCGATCTCCTGGGGTTCGGCGAAGGGCCCGAAGGCGGTGATCCTGAGCCGGTGCAGCCTCATCGGCGGGTCTCCTGCCGGCTGTCGTCCGCCCGTACGTCCTCGAAGGCGTCCTGCAGCACGGCCCGTTCCGCGTCGTCCGCGATCCCGCCGCCGCGCACGTGGGCGACGAAGTCCTCGGCGATCTCCTGGTCGCTGCGCCCCTTGAGGCGCTGGGCGTACGAGGTCCCGCCGTCCTCCTCGCGGCCCTCGGGATCGAAGGCGAGGCTGAGGGTGTGCGGGAAGCGGGCGGCGAGCCGGGCCATGGGGTCCTCGGGCCGGACCGGGTCGGTGAGGGTGGCCTCGATCCAGGAGTCCTCGTACGCGGCGTACGACGCCTCCTCGAGCAGCTCCTCGAGCCGCCCCCGGATCCGGGCGAGCGGCCGCGGCACGGGGGTGTCGATGCGCTCGGCGGTGATCTCGCCGGCCGCGCCGAGTTCGACCAGCCACATGCTCTTGCGGTGGTCGGCCTCGGAGAAGGAGTAGGCGAGCGGGGAACCGGAGTAGCGGACCCGTTCGTTGATCGTCTGGCAGCCGTGGAGGTGCCCGAGGGCCGCGTAGTCCACCCCGTCGAAGACGGAGGCGGGCACGGCCTCGACCCCGCCGACGGCGATGTCGCGCTCGCTGTCACTGGCCAGCCCGCCGGTGACGAAGGCATGGGCGAGGACGACGGAGCGGGTGCCGGGGGCGCGCGCGGCGAGATCGGCCCGGACCAGGTCCATGGCCGCGCCCAGCACGGCCTCGTGGCTCACCTTCTCCGCGCCGAACCGGTCCTTGACCAGGGCGGGCTCCAGGTACGGCAGTCCGTACAGCGCCACCTCACCGTGTACGTCGGCCAGCACCACGGGGTCGGCGCAGCCCTCGGGATCGGTCCGCAGGTGGATCCCGGCCCGGCCGATGAGCCCGGCGCCGACGCCGAGCCGGCGGGCGGAGTCGTGGTTCCCGGAGATCATCACGGTGGGCACGCCGAGGTCGGCGAGCCGGTGCAGGGCCCGGTCGTACAGCTCGACGGCGGGCAGCGGGGGCACGGCCCGGTCGTAGACGTCACCCGCGACGAGGACGGCGTCGACCTCGTGCTCGCGGACGGTCTCGACCAGATGGTCGATGAAGTCGGCCTGGGCCCCGAGCAGGTTCACGCGGTGGAAGGACCGGCCGAGATGCCAGTCGGAGGTGTGCAGGAGCCTCACTCGCCGGCCCCGCCGGACGTCTCGCCGCACATGTTTCTTCCGTCCCCCTGGTCGTCCCGGTCGTCACCCGCTCGCTGAGCCCCTCTACGCTAACGCGTCGCCGGGGCCCCCAGGACGCGTCCGCGGAGGCTCGTCCTCAGGACGCGTACGTCTCCCCGCCGAGGGTGAGGGTGGCGCTGCCCGCCGTACTGTCGGCGAGCCAGGCCTCGAAGGCGGGCAGGTCCTCCTCCGGGAGGGCGACCTCGATCTCGACGGCGGCCCCGTAGCGCAGGTCCACGACCGTGCGGCCGGTGGAGCGCAGGTCGTTCTGGGTCTTGCCGGCCCGCTGGTGGTCCACGGTGACGGTGGCCAGCCGGTACCGGCGGCGGGTGAGGGTGCCGAGCTCGTCGAGGGCCTCGCCGACGACGCCGCCGTAGGCCCGGATCAGACCGCCGGCGCCGAGCTTGACGCCGCCGTAGTAGCGGGTGACCACCGCCACGGCGTACCGGATGTCGCGGCGCATCAGCATCTGCAGCATGGGCACCCCGGCGGTGCCGCCGGGCTCGCCGTCGTCGCTGGCCTTCTGGACGGAGGCGTCGGCCCCGATGACGTAGGCGAAGCAGTTGTGCGTGGCGGTGGGGTGCTCCTTGCGGACGCGCGCGACGAACTCCTGCGCCTCCTGCTCGGTCGCCGCGGGCGCGAGCGAGCACAGGAAGCGCGAGCGGTTGATCTCCGACTCGTGCACGCCCTCGCGGGCCACCGTCACGTACTGGTCTGACTTCACCGCTCCACCCTACGGGGAATCGGACATGCGTCCTTTCGGTTGATCACGAGTGCGGCCCGGAGTACCGGACCGCGCCCGGAAGGCAACAGGAGGCGGCACCCGTGTACGGCGACCCGGCAACCATCCGCAAGATCCTCACCGAGCTCGGCGACACCTGGGCCGTGGTGGGCCTGTCCAACAACCGGGACCGGGCGGCCTACGGAGTGGCCCGCACGCTCCAGCGCTTCGGCAAGCGGGTGGTCCCCGTGCACCCGAAGGCGGAGGCGGTCCACGGCGAGCAGGGCTACGCCTCGCTCGAGGAGATCCCGTTCGAGGTGGACGTGGTGGACGTCTTCGTGAACAGCTCGCTCGCCGGGGCGGTCGCCGACGAGGCCGTGGCCGTCGGCGCGCAGGCCGTCTGGTTCCAACTGGGCGTGATCGACGAGGAGGCCTTCGCACGCACCCGCGATGCCGGCCTGGAGATGGTGATGGACCGCTGCCCGGCCATCGAGATCCCGGCCCTGTAGCCGGCCGCCGCACGCCGTCGGCGGGCGGGATCGAGACGGCCAGGTCGACTCGGCGGCGTGGTGATGCTCACGCCCAGGGCGTCGGCGGGGCTTGAACTCCCGTGCGTGCTGCTCCACGCTGCACTCCACCGTCCGCTGCGCTGCGCTGCACTGCGAGGCCCTGTCATGACCGCCCTCTTCGCCTTGGCCTCCGCCGTGCTGTGGGGCCTCGCCGACCTCGGCGGCGGGCTGCTGACCCGCCGGCTGCCGGCGCTCACGGTGGTCGTGGCCTCGCAGGGCCTCGCCGTCGTCGCGCTCGGCGCGGTCGTCCTGGGCACCGGGGCCTGGCGGGTGGCGGGGCCGCAGCTGTGGTTCGCGGTCGCCGCGGGCCTGGTCGGGCCGGTCGCCATGCTCAGCTTCTACAAGGCCCTGGCCCTCGGGCCCATGGGCGTGGTGTCGCCGCTCGGCTCGCTCGGGGTGGTCGTGCCCGTCGTGGCGGGGCTGGCCCTGGGCGAACGGCCCGGGCTCGGCCGGTTCGCCGGGATCGCGGTGGCCGTCGTGGGCATCGTCCTCGCGGGCGGCCCCGAGCTGCGCGGTGCGCCCGTACGGCGGCGGGCTGTGGTGCTCACCCTGGTCGCCGCCTTCGGGTTCGGCTCGGTGATGGCGCTGATCGCGCACGCCTCCGGCAGCATCACGGGGCTGTTCCTCGCCCTGTTCGTCCAGCGGATCACCAACGTGGCCGCGGGCGGCACCGCCCTGTGGATGCGGACCCGGCACGGCGCCCCGGCCCTCCCGGCCGGTGCGAGCCCGCGGATCCTGTGGGCGCTGTTGCCGGCGCTGGCCTTCGTCGGCCTCGCGGACGTCGCGGCGAACGGCACCTACGCCATCGCCGCCCAGCACGGTCCGGTGACCGTGGCCGCCGTGCTCTCCTCGCTCTACCCGGTGATCACCGCGCTCGCCGCCTTCGTCGTGCTCAAGGAACGGCTGCGGGCGGTCCAGGCGGCCGGCGCAGGCCTGGCCCTCGCCGGAACGGTCCTGCTGGCTGCCGGCTAGGCCGGCTGCCCCTTCCCTTCCGGATCAGCACCCGGCCCGGGACCGGGACCGGGACCGGGATCAGGCAGGTTCCGCGGCCGCGTCGGCGGAGCGCTGCTCGGCCTCCACCAGCTGCGCCACCGCGCGCAGCTGCTCCGGAGTCATCCCGTCCGGGATCGGTACGGGCGCCGGGGTCCGCAGCGGCGGCTGCCAGCCCGTCTCCGGCTGCCACCGGCGCACGATCCGCGCGGGCGCCCCGGCCACCACGGCGTGGTCCGGCACCTCGCCGCGTACGACGGCCCCCGCGGCCACCACCACGTTGCGGCCCAGCCGCGCCCCCGGAAGGATCACCGCGCCCGTGCCGAGCCAGCAGCCGGGGCCTATCTCCACCGGTGCACTGCGCGGCCACTGCTTGCCGACGGGCTCGTGCGGATCGTCGTAGCTGTGATTGGTGGAGGTGATGTAGACCCCGGGCCCGCAGAACGTGTCGTCCCCGATGGTGATCCGGGTGTCGGCGATGACGTGCGTGTCCCGGCCGAGCACCACGCCGTTGCCGAGGACCAGCACCGGCTCGGTGCCGAGGTCGAGGCCGGGCATCATCCCGGCGGTCAGCGTGACCTGCTCGGCGATGATGCAGTGCTCGCCGAGGCGGATCCACGGCTCACCGAAGACCGTGCCCTGGGGGAAGGCGAGGCGGGTGCCGTGCCCGATCGCGCCGAAGCGCAGGCGCCCGGGGGTCTGCGCGGTGACCGCACCGGCCTGCTGCATCCAGCGCCAGCCGGCGTGGACCGCACGGTTGGCGAGTCGGCGGCGCAGGGCCGTCAGGGATGAGAACGTGTTCTGGTTCTTCGGCACCGGGTCACCGTAACGCGCCGAGCACCCGGAGCGCGCCGTGATCTTCACCCCATCGCCGGTCGGGCCGGACCCGTGCCCTACCGTGCCGGTAGCGCGACACGCAGGGCACTCCAGCACACAGGACTGAGGAAGAGAACATGACGTATCACGCGGACCGGGGCCAGGCACTCGTCGCGGGCGTAGGCGGCAAGAGCCCGCAGATCGACCCCACGGCCTTCACCGCACCGACCTCGGTCGTGATCGGCGACGTCACGATGGCCCCGGGCGCGAGCATCTGGTACTCGGCGGTGCTGCGCGCCGACTGCGGCCCGATCACGCTCGGCGCGGACAGCAACGTGCAGGACAACTGCACGCTGCACGTCGACCCCGGGTTCCCGGTCTCGATCGGCGAGCGCGTCTCCATCGGCCACAACGCCGTGGTGCACGGCTGCACCGTCGAGGACGACTGCCTCATCGGCATGGGCGCCACCGTCCTCAACGGTGCGGTGATCGGTGCCGGTTCGCTGGTGGCCGCGCAGGCGCTGGTCCCGCAGGGCATGGTGGTCCCGCCCGGTTCACTGGTCGCGGGCGTGCCGGCCAAGGTGCGGCGCGAGCTGACCGACGAGGAGCGCGAGGGCATCAAGGTCAACGCCCTGATGTACGCGGACCTGGCCGAGCAGCACCGCGCCGCCGTCCAGCCCCCGCAGTAGCCGTACGCACCCACCTGCGCCCCGCGGCCGGCTACTCGGCCGCGGCGGCCGCCGTCTCCGAGGCAGCGGTCTCCGGGGCAGCCGCAGCCGCCTTCTTCATGCGGCTGCGGAGCACCAGGGTCACGGTGAGGCCGATCACCAGCGCCAGCACCAGCGCGACCCAGGAGAAGCCCTTCAGCCAGGGCTCCGCGACGATGCCGATCGAGTAGATGACGGCCGTGGTGCCGCCCGCCCAGAGGATGCCGCCGAGGATGTTCGCGACCAGGAACCGCCAGTACGGCATGTGCAGCACGCCGGCCAGCGGACCGGCGAAGATCCGCAGCAGGGCCACGAACCGCCCGAAGAAGACGGCCCACATCCCCCACTTGTCGAAGGCCCGCTCCGCCTGGGCCACGTGCTGCGGCCCGAAGTGCTTGGGGAAGCGCCGGCCGAGCCGGTCCAGCAGCGGCTTGCCGCCCCTGCGCCCGATCGCGTAGCCGACGGAGTCGCCGACGATCGCCCCGGTGGACGCGCAGATCCCCAGGACCACGGGGTCGATCTCGCCGTGCTGCGAGGCCAGCAGCGCCGAGCTGACCAGGATGATCTCCCCCGGCAGCGGGATGCCGAGGCTCTCCAGCCCGATGACCAGACCGACCAGGAGATAGATGCTGACCGCCGGAATCGTCTCCAGCCATTCCTGGATGTGCACCGGTACGTCCTCCCGTATCGCGGCGGCGCGTCCGCTGTGACACGCCGAACGGGCAGCCTATCTGCTCTTGACCACAGCCTTTGCCGTCAGGTGGAGTTCGCGGGAGGAACGGCCCGCGAACACTTCACGACGGCCTGAACCCAGCACCCAGGCGTGCCGTTCGGGATCCCAGGAGGACAGCGTGCGGGCGTCGACGTCGAGGACCACCTGCTGCGCCTCGCCCGGCGCCAGGGTGAGCCGCCGGTAGCCGGCCAGCGCGCGCACCGGCTGGTCGAGCTTCAGCTCCGCGGAGGGGCCGACGTACACCTGGGCCACCTCGGTGCCCTTGCGGCGCCCGGTGTTGCGGACCGTGAACTCCACGCGCAGCCCGTCGCGCCCCGGCCGGACGCTCAGCTTCTCGTACTCCCACGTCGTGTACGAGAGCCCGTGCCCGAACGGGAACAGCGGGACCACCTGCTGCGCGTCGTACCAGCGGTGCCCGACGTGGATGCCCTCGGTGTACTCCTGCCGGCCGCCCACCCCCGGGTAGCGCAGCGGGTCGCCGGCGACCGGGGTCGCGTGCTCGTCGGCCGGGAAGGTCTGGGTGAGCCGGCCGCCCGGGTCCACGTCCCCGAAGAGGATGTCGGCGGTGGCTGCGGCCCCCTCCTGGCCCGGGTAGTACATCTGGAGGACCGCTCCGGTACGGGAGAGCCACGGCATGGCCGTGCTGGAGGAGGTGTTCAGCACGACCGTGGTGCGGGGGTTCGCGGCGGCGACCGCCTCGATCAGCCGCGCCTGCCCGCCCGGCAGGCCCAGCGAGGTCCGGTCGCTGCCCTCGGTGGCGTCCTCGTAGGCGAACAGCACGACGCTGCGCGCTGCCGCGGCGATCTTCACGGCCTCGGCGAGATCGGCGGCCCGGGTCGCCTTGGTGGTGTGCCGCAGCCGGAACCGCCGGCCCTCGTTCCCGCCCTCGGCGAAGACGGCGAGCCGGTGCGTGCCCGCCGTCAGGGCGAGGGTGCGGCGGCGTACGGCGAAGCCGTCGGGCGCCCTGCCGAGGAGTCCGCCGGCGAAGTGCTCGGCCGCTCCCTGCCGGACCGGGAACAGCTCCTCGCCGTCGAGGCGCACGCTCGGCCGCTTCCCGGTGTAGTGGACGAGGAGCGTCCACTCGTCGTCCGCGGCGAGCGTGAACTCGCCCTCGTGGCTCCAGCTCCGCCCGGCGTCCACCCGCCGGTCGTCGAGGTCGGCCGCCGGGGTGAGCAGGTTCGCCGGGAGCGGCCGGCCGTACACGTCCTCGCCGAGGGCGTGGCGCACCGTGCTGCCGTTCCCGGCGCGCTGCCGGATCGCGTCGAGCGGGGAGAGCGCCTTGTCGGGGACCACGTGCGCGCTGCCGCCGCCGCTGACGAAGGGCACCTGCCCGGTGGGTCCGATCACGGCGACGGAGCGGGCCGCGGCGCCGGTCAGCGGCAGGGTGGCGTGCTCGTTGTGCAGCAGCACCGCGCCGGCGGTGGCGACCCGGCGGGCGACCCGGGCCCCGGCGGCGGCGTCACGGGCGGGCCGCGCCGGCTGCTGCGCCGCCAGGAGCCCGAAGCGGTCCATGGTGGCCAGGATCCGGCGTACCGCCAGGTCCACGGCGTCCACTCGGACGGAGCCGCCGCGCACGGCCTCCTGGAGCGGGCCGCCGAAGTGGGTGCCGCCGGGCATCTCCATGTCGAGGCCGGCGCCGATGGCGGCGACGGTGCTGTGGGCCGCGTCCCAGTCGGACATCACCCAGCCGCCGAACCCCCAGCGCCCGCGCAGCAGTTCGTCGAGCAGCGGCTTGTGCTCGCAGGCGTACGTGCCGTTGACCTTGTTGTACGCGCCCATCACCGCGCCCGCGCCGGCACTGACGGCGGCCTCGAACCCGCGCAGCTCCGTCTCGTACAGGGTCTGTTCGGCGGCCACGACGTCGACGGTGTCGCGGCCCTGTTCCTGGTTGTTCAGGGCGAAGTGCTTGACGGTGGCGATGAGCCCTTCGTCCTGGATGCCTCGGACCATCTCCGCGACGAGGTCCGCCGTGAGCCGGGGGTCCTCGGCGAAGGTCTCGAAGTTCCGCCCGGCGTAGGGGGTGCGGATCAGGTTGGCCATCGGGGACAGCAGTACGTCCTGGCCGAGCGCCCGGCCCTCGCGGCCGACGACCCTGCCGTACTCGCGGGCCAGCGCCGGGTCGAAGGCGGAGGCCAGCATCACGGGCGCGGGCAGTGCGGTGGCCGGTTTGGCGACCCGTACCCCGGCGGGCCCGTCGGCGAGCCGCAGCGGCGGGATGCCGAGGCGCGGCACGCCGGGCAGGTACCCGGCCTGGCCGAGCGGGGCCGGGTCCGGGCCGCCGTGCAGCAGGCTGGTCTTCTCCTCGAGGGTGAGCCGCTCCAGGAGGGCGTCGATCCGGGCGGTGCTGCCGGGCGGGGCCTCGGCCGGGGTGGCCGCTGCGGCCGCCGGGGCCGTACGGGAGACCGCGCCGGGCGGCACCGCGGCCACGCAGCCGCCCGTTCCCAGGGCGACCCCCATCGCCCCGAGCAGCCGCATCGCGCAGCGTCTGGACACGGCCTCGCTCATGGCGCTCCCTGCGGCTCCGGTCGGCGGGAGCGGCCCGCGCCGGACCGCTCCCACGCCCACTGTGCGCCGCCGGCCCGCCCGGTTCGGCTCAGACGCGCCACCGCTGCGCCGAGGTTCAGCCCTGCGGCGGCGGCTCCAGCGCGTCGGCGTCGCGGCGGTGCCCGTCCTGTGCCTGGACGCGCGCCTCGGTGCGGTGCCCGCGCGCGATGTAGTCCCGTACGACGGCCTCCACGGCGTCCTGGGGCGAACCGATCCCGGCGAGGACCATCACCTCCACCACGAGCTCGGCGTCGAGACTGATGTCGACCCTGGCCACGGCCACCTCCTCATCGTCGGACGGGGACTCTAGCGTCCCCGGCGCCCCGTCGCAGGGCGGAGGCAACTCCCGGCGCCCGCCCCGATGTCGGCGGCAGGTACCACCGCCAGTTGCCCCGCGACCGCACGGCGCGCGCATCCGACGGTCAAGGCCGGGGAATCCGTTCGCAGCCCTGCACGCGGCGCCGGCCGAAAACACGGAACCCGCCCGGGACGAGGGTTCTTCTCCCTCGTCCCGGGCGGGTCCTCGACCGGCGGTCCGGCCACGGGCGGTTCGGGCGGCGAACCGGCCGTCGGCCCCCGGCGGACGTGCCGGTTACGCGTTCGGGCGCAACGTCCAGACGACGACCATCTCGCCCGTCACGGCCTCGTCCTCGCGCTGGATGGCGATGGTGACCGGGAACTCCGGGCGGCCGCCCGCGTCGAGTTCGGCGACGACCTCGGCGGCCGGGCGGCCGAGGGTGGCGGTGGCCGTCACGACGCCCTTGGCGAGCTTCTTGTAGCCGATCTCGGCCCTGACGGCGAGGGGCACGGCGCGCGAGAGCTGGTCGCCGAAGGCGGCCAGGACGATCGCGCCGCTCGCGGACTCGGCGAGGGTGAACATGGCGCCGGCGTGCGGGCCGCCCACGTGGTTGTGGTAGTCGGGCTGGTCCGGCAGCCGGACGACCGCACGCTCGGGGGTGGTCTCCAGGAACTGGAGGTTCAGGGTCCGGGCCATCGGCACCGTCGCGGCGAGCAGTTCGCCCACGTTCATCTGGTCTGCGCTCATGGAACGCGATGTTACCCGCGAGTAGACACCCTGGCCAGACCTTCACACGGGGCGGACGTGCCTCCCGATACCCACTCCTACTATCGTTACCGGCCATGTGGCCAGGACAGCAGCAGCCGCCCGGGGGAGAGCAGAACCCTCAGGACGCGCATCAGA
The DNA here is from genome assembly GCF_055570595.1 of Streptomyces sp. NPDC031132. NCBI lineage: Bacteria > Bacillati > Actinomycetota > Actinomycetes > Kitasatosporales > Streptomycetaceae > Streptomyces > Streptomyces sp. NPDC031132. The sequence continues at coordinate 47,342 of NZ_JBVIGX010000008.1, read as the reverse complement.
ACCCGTACCAGCAGCCGGGACAGCCGGGACAGCAGCCGAACCCGTACCAGCAGCAGCCCGGCTACGGATACCCGCAGGCGGGCTACCAGACGCCCCCGCCCGTCCAGCCGTGGGGCCAGCCCCAGCAGGCCGTGCCGCCGCAGGGCGGCGGCGGGAGCCCGTTCGCGACCAAGACCGTGGCCATCGTCGCGGCGTCCGCGGTCGTCGTGGTGGCGGCCGCCACCGGCGCGTTCGTCCTGACCCGGGACGACAAGAAGAACGACGAGGCCGACAACAAGCCCGCCACCGCCTCCTCGGCCCCGGCCACCTCCGAGGCCCCGGCCTCGCCCGGCGCCAACCCGCGCGCCGGCGGCGACGTCAAGCCGGTCATCCCGGGCTGGAAGGTCGTCGTCAACCCCAAGTACGGCACCGCCTTCGACGTCCCGCCGGAGTGGAACGTGTCGAGCGCGGGCGTCATCGCCGGCTTCGAGGACGCGGTCAAGAACGACGGCAAGCCGATCGTCAGCTTCTCCGCGCCGGCCTTCCTCAAGGAGGACTGGTGCAAGGTCGACTCCAACAAGGACGGCCGTGAGGAGTCGACCGAGCTCGCCGGCACCGGCACCAAGGGCGGCCAGGGCGCCAAGGACACCGCCGAGGCCGTGAAGAACGAGGCCGGCAACTGGGCGTTCGCGGCGTTCGCACAGAAGGCGCCGAAGGGCACCGTCAAGGTCTCGGACCCCAAGGAGTACACCACCTCCTCCGGCCTCAAGGGCCACATGGCGACCGCCACGGCGACCGGCGTACCCAAGGAGAACAAGTGCTCCTCGGACGGCAAGTCGATCGCGTTCAGCTTCAAGACCGCGAACGGTGACTTCTCCAGCTGGGTCCTCTTCGCCGCCTCCGGCGTCCAGGGCGAGGTCCCCCAGGAGACGATGGACAAGATCCTCAGCTCGGTGCGCCTGAACGGCACCGCAAGCAACGGCTGACGCACAGGTCACACTTCAGACGTCGCAGGTCCGCCTGTCCCCGATCCGCCTGTTCGCACCATCCGTTCGCCCCCGCGCCCCGGGTCGTAATCCGTTTGGATTCTCGGCCCGGGGCGTGGATAGTCCGGGGGTGAGCTCTCCCCCCACCGCCCCGCCCCGTACGACCGCACACCGCCGCCGGCCCGCCTGGGCCGGCCGCAACTACACCCTGCTGACGGGCGCCGCGGTCGTGACGAACCTCGGCAGCCACGGAGCGCTCATCGCCTCGGCCTTCGCCGTCCTGGAGGCGGGCGGGTCCGGCGGGGACGTCGGCCTGGTGGCCGCGGCCCGCACGCTCCCGCTCGTCCTCTTCCTGCTCATCGGCGGCGCCCTCGCCGACCGGCTGCCGCGCCACCGCGTGATGGTCGCCGCCAACGCACTCAACTGCGTCTCCCAGGCGGCCTTCGCCGTGCTCGTCCTGACCGGACATCCGCAGTTGTGGCAGATGATGCTGCTCACCGCGCTCTGCGGCACCGGTACGGCCTTCTTCAACCCGGCCGCCGAGGGCATGCTGCTCTCCAGCGTCTCCGGCGAGCACGCCAACCGCGCCTTCGCGCTCTTCCGGATGGCCATGAACGGCGCCGGCATCGGCGGGGCGGCCCTCGGCGGAGCCATGATCGCCGCGATCGGCCCGGGCTGGGTCCTGGCCGTGGACGCCGCCGCGTTCGCGCTGGCCGGAGCCCTCCGCGCCTTCCTGGACGTCAGTCACGTCCCCGACCGGGCGCCCGGGGGCGGCCTGCTGGCGGACCTGCGCGAGGGATGGGTGGAGTTCCGGACCCGGCCCTGGCTGTGGAGCATCGTGCTCCAGTTCTCCGTGGTCGTCGCCGTCGTCGGTGCGGCCGAGGCGGTCTACGGTCCGCTCGTCGCCCGCGACCAGCTGGGCGGGCCCGCTCCCTGGGGGCTGGCGCTGGCCTTCTTCGGCATCGGCACCATCGCCGGGGCCCTCCTGATGATGGTGTGGAAACCGCGCCGGCTGCTGCTGGTCGGCACCCTGTGCGTGTTCCCGCTGGCGCTTCCGTCGGCCGGCCTGGCGGTCCCGCTGCCCGTGTGGGGCCTGTGTGCGGTGATGTTCGTCAGCGGCACGGCCGTCGAGGTGTTCGGCGTGAACTGGATGACGACCATGCACCAGGAGATCCCGGAGGAGAAGTTCTCCCGGGTCTCCGCGTACGACTGGTTCGGCTCGGTGTCGATGCTTCCGCTGGCCACCGCCGTGGCCGGCCCGGTCGAGTCGGCGTTCGGCCGCACGTCCGCCCTGTGGGGCTGCGCCACGCTGGTCGTCCTGGGCACCGCGGCGGTCCTCTTCGTCCCCGACGTGCGCCGGCTGACCCGCAAGCCCCCGCCCCCGAAGGCCTCCTCGGTCCCGGCCGCCGCCGCTCCCGACCCGGCGGCCGCGTCCACCGGGGTCAGCCCAGGCTGAACGCGCCCGCCGGCGGCTCCGGCGAGGCGACGGCGTCCGCGTCTCCGACCGGCAGCGCCCCCTTCGTGAACCGGGCCAGCGCCGCCCCCTCCTCGACCCGCGCGGGAAACGCATCCGCCGCGCACAGCCGCGACAGCGCGGCCACCGGCAGCTCCGCGTCCGAGGCGAGCAGCACCGCGTTCCCGAACCGCCGACCGCGCAGCACACCCGGCTCCGCGACGAGCGCGAGCTCCCCGAACACGGCGCCGAAATTGGCGAGCTGGGCCCGCAGGAAGCCGAACGGCGCCCCGTCGGCCAGGTTCGCCGCGTAGACCCCGCCCGGCCGCAGCACCCGCGCCGCCTCCCGCGCGTACTCCACGGAGGTCAGCTGCGCCGGCACCCGCGAGCCGCCGAACACGTCGGCGACCAGGACGTCCGCGCTGTCGGCGGCCGCGCCCTCCAGCCAGGCCCGCGCATCGGCGGCGTGCACCGTGACATCCGATCCGGCCGGCAGCGGCAGGTGCTCCGCGACCAGCTCCACCAGCCCCGCGTCGAACTCCACCACCACCTGCCGGGAGCCCGGCCGTGTCGCCGCCGCGTACCGGGGCAGCGTCAGCGCGCCGCCGCCGAGGTGCAGCACGTCCAGCGCGGTACCTGGCTGGGCCACGCAGTCCAGGACGTGCGCGAGCCGGCGTACGTACTCGAACTCCAGGTGCTCGGGATCGTCGAGGTCGACGTACGACTGCGGTGCGCCGTCGACGGTCAGCAGCCAGGCCCGCTCCCGGTCCACGTCCGGCATCAGTTTGGCGGTGCCCTGGCCCACGTCCCGGACGACCGGGATCTGTTCGTCGCTCACCGCACCATTGTCCGGCAAGCAGTACGTCAGGCCGCCCAGACGGCGGCCGCCTCGGCCGCGTGCTCGGCCGCCTGCGCCAGCCCGGCGCGCGCCGCCGGGGCCCGCCGCGCCGGGTCCAGGACGTTGCGCCCGAAGGCCTTGCGGGCCTGTGTGGACGGGGTGATCAGCAGGACCCGCGCCCCCGCCTCCCGCAGCCGCGCGGCCTGGGCGGCCGGTGAGGGGACGAGCCCCGATCCGAGCGCCAGCGGCGCGAGGATCACCACCCGCGAACAGCCGGAGGCGAGGTCGGCGTTGGTCGCCGACCGGATCCCGCCGTCGATGAACCGGCGTCCGCCCACGGTGACCGGCGGCCACACCCCGGGCACCGCGCAGCTCGCCGAAACCGCGTCGACCAGCCCGGCCCCGCTCTCCCGGTCGAAGGCCGCGAGCTCGCCGGTGAGCGCGTCGACGGCGGTGACGACGAGCCTGCGCTCGGGCCAGTCGTGCGAGACGAGCCGGGCCTCCAGCACCTTGCGCCGCTCCGCCTCCCCGCCGGTCTCGGCGGCCAGTGCGAGGGCGCCGACCCGCTTGCGGTAGCTCTCCGGGTCCCGCGAGCGCACCATCGCGACGGCGTAGCGGGCGAAGAGCCCCGCCCCGAGCCGGGCCACGGCCTCTCCGGCGGGGTCGCCGAGCTGGCGCTCGTACAGCTCCTGCGGGGTGAGCAGCCCGGAGGTGAGCTGGGCGCCCACCACCGAGCCCGCCGAGGTGCCGACGACGAGGTCGGCGGCGGTCAGGTCCACGCCCGCCTGCGCGAGCCCGTACAGGATCCCGGACTCCCAGCCGATGCCGGTGAGTCCCCCGCCGCCCAGCACCAGTGCCGTACCGTCGCCGCCCATCCCGTCCCGCCCCTTCTTCGCCCGCCCGTGGTGACGGCAGTCTGGCGCAACCGGACCGCCGCCACCACGGCAGGGCGTCAGGACGTCGACGCCGGTGCGGGCGGCGGTTCAGTCGAGCACGGCCGTGACCGTCCCCGCGCCGACGGTCCGCCCGCCCTCACGGATCGCGAAGCCGAGCCCCGCCTCCAGCGGTACGTCCCGTCCGAGCTCGACGGTCATCGCGACCGTCTCGCCCGGCCGGGCGAGCCCCGCCTCGCCCAGGTCCACGTCCCCCACCACGTCGGCGGTGCGGATGTAGAACTGCGGCCGGTACCCGGACGCCACCGGGGTCGTACGCCCGCCCTCCCGCGCGGACAGCACGTACACCTGCGCGGTGAAGCGGCGCCTCGGCACGACGCTCCCGGGCGCGGCGACCACCTGCCCGCGGCGTACGCCGTCGCGCGGCACCCCGCGCAGCAGCAGCGCGACGTTGTCCCCGGCCTCGGCGGACTCCATCGGCTTGCCGAAGGTCTCCAGGCCGGTCACCACGGTCTCGACGGGCTCGCCGTCGCCGCCGAGGACGCTCACGCGGTCGCCGACGCGGACGCTCCCGCGCTCGACGGCGCCGGTCACGACCGTCCCGCGTCCGGTGATGGTCAGGACGTTCTCCACCGGCAGCAGGAAGGGCGCGTCCGTGTACCGCACCGGCATCGGCACGTACGTGTCCACGGCGTCGAGCAGCGCCTCGATCGCCCCGGTCCAGCGGGGGTCGCCCTCCAGCGCCCCGAGTCCGGAGACCCGTACGACCGGCGCGGCGTCCCCGCCGTATCCGTTGGCGGTGAGCAGCTCGCGGACGTCGAGCTCGACCAGGTCGGTCAGCTCGGGGTCCCCGGCGTCGGCCTTGTTGAGCGCGACGACGATGTGGTCGACGCCGACCTGCCGGGCGAGGAGCACGTGCTCGGCGGTCTGTGGCATGACCCCGTCGAGCGCGGAGACGACGAGGATCGCCCCGTCGAGCTGCGCGGCGCCGGTGACCATGTTCTTGACGTAGTCGGCGTGCCCGGGCATGTCGACGTGGGCGTAGTGCCGGGTGTCGGTCTCGTACTCGACGTGCGTGAGGTTGATGGTGATGCCGCGCCGGGCCTCCTCCGGGGCCCGGTCGATCCGGTCGAACGGCACGAAGGAGGCACCGCCGCGCTCGGCGAGGACCTTGGTGATGGCGGCGGTGAGGGTGGTCTTGCCGTGGTCGACGTGACCCATGGTGCCGATGTTGAGGTGCGGCTTGGTGCGCACGAAGGCCGTCTTGGCCATGATGTCTTCCCGAGTGCTTCCGAAGCTGGAGACGGGACCCCTGGAGCGAACCGACCCTCCCCCTGTGGGGTCCGCCGGACGATCCGGGAAGGGTCAGCTTCGTGCGCCGTCGAATGCGGCGAAGGCGGTTGCCTCGAAGACCTCGAACGCCTCGAAGAGGAAAGCGGCAGCCTTCGGCGCGTCCGCGACTGCGGACGGCGCTGCGGGGAAGGCGTACCGGGGCATGGCCCAGATCCTGCCGGACCGCCCCCGCCGCGTCGAACGAATTACCGCGCCGCTAGGAGTTCTTGAGCGCCTCGCGCACGGACAGCGGGGAAAGAGCGGCCCGTTCCGCGGCGACGAAGGCGCGGACCGCCTCCGGGTCCGTCTTCGCGTACTCGCGCAGTGCCCAGCCGATGGCCTTGCGGATGAAGAAGTCCGGGTGGCCCGACTGGCGGCGGCAGTAGCCGAAGAGGCGCTCGGGGTCCGTCGCGGACTTGTAGCGCAGCTGGTGGAGGAGGGCCGTGCGGGCGAGCCAGAGGTCCTCGTCCCCGATCCACTCGTCCATCACGGCCGTGAGCCGCGGATCGGCGGCCACGAGCGGGCCGGCCGCGTGGGCCGCGAGGTGGTCGACGGTGTCCCACCACGGGACGGTGACGATGAGCCGCCGGACCACCGGCAGGAAGCCCGAGGAGCACACCCGGACGTGCCGGCGCAGATAGTCCACCGCGAAGTAGTGGTACTCGCGCTCCGGGAGCTCCCAGCACCGCAGCACGAGCGCCGCCAGGTCCTCCTCCCCCGGCTTCGGGGTCTGCGCGGTCACGGCTTTCGACAGCTCGCGCCGCAGCGGGGTGCGGATGCCGAGGAAGGGCGCGACGTCCTTCATGTACGCGGCCATGGACCGGGCGTGCACCGGGTCGGCGGCCGCTCCGTACGTCGTCGTGAGGCGGCCGAGGAGCGTGTCCGCGAGGGCGCTGCGCGGGACCTTCGGGGGTCGCTGGTCGTTCGGCCGCATGAGGCCCAGATTACGGCGCGACGCCGCATTGGTCGGCTAGTCTCCCGGGATGTCCCTCCTCCTCGCGCCGTGGACCCGGCTGTCGCTGCTCGTCGTGCTGCTGCTGGCGGCCGGCGTGTGCGTCGTGCTGTACGAGCCCCAGCGCATCCTGTCGGAGGGCTGGCCCCCGGGTCTGCCGGTGGGCTCGGCGGTCCTGCTGTTCGCGGCCGTGTACGGGGTGGCCACGGCGGCCCTGGTGCCGCGTCCGCTGCTCAACCTGGCGGCAGGGGCCGTCTTCGGCATCCCGTTCGGCCTGGTGGCGGCGGTCGGCGGCTCCGTCATCGGCGCCGGGATCGCCTTCGGGCTGGGCCGGATGATGGGCCGGGACGCCGTACGGCCGCTGCTGCGCGGCCGCTGGCTCGAGGCGGCCGACGACCAGCTGGCCCGGCACGGCTTCCGCTCGATGCTGGCGGTCCGCATCTTCCCGGGCCTGCCCTTCGCGGTCGCCAACTACTGCGCCGCCGTGTCCCGCTGCGGGTGGCTGCCCTTCCTCCTCGCGACGGCGATCGGCGTCGTCCCGAACACCGCCGCGTACGTGGTCGCGGGCGCGAGCGCCTCCTCGCCGGACTCCCCCGCCTTCCTCGCCTCCTTCGGTTTCATCGCCGTCTCCGCGGTGGCGGCCGCAATCGTCGGGTGGCGCAAGCGGCACCGGCTGGCGCCCGTACCGGCATGTGAAACGTACGATCATGCACCTCAGCACCCCCCTGTGGTCAGCGCCGCTCCCCATGGGCCCTAGCATCGGACCCGAACTGCCCGACGATCACAAGGACGAGCGCACCCCGACATGAGCTGGTTCGAATCCCTAATCCTCGGTCTCGTCCAGGGGCTTACGGAGTTCCTCCCGATCTCCTCCAGCGCCCACCTCCGGCTGACCGCGGCATTCGCCGGCTGGCAGGACCCGGGCGCGGCCTTCACCGCGATCACGCAGATCGGCACCGAAGCCGCCGTGCTGATCTACTTCCGCAAGGACATCGCGCGGATCATCTCCACCTGGTTCCGCTCGCTGTTCACGAAGGCCCTGCGCTCGGAGCAGGACGCCAAGATGGGGTGGCTGGTGATCGTCGGGTCGATCCCGATCGGTGTCCTCGGCGTCGCGTTCAAGGACCAGATCACCGGCCCGGCCCGTGATCTCCGGCTGACCGCCACGACCCTGATCGTGATGGGCGTCGTCCTCGGCATCGCGGACCGGCTGGCCGCCCGCGACGAGGAGGGGGGCCGGCACCGCGCCATCCGCGAGCGCAAGACGCTCAAGGAACTCGGCGTCAAGGACGGCCTGATCTTCGGTCTCTGCCAGGCGATGGCCCTGATCCCGGGCGTCTCCCGCTCCGGTGCGACGATCTCCGGCGGTCTGCTGCTGGGCTTCACGCGTGAGGCGGCCGCCCGCTACTCGTTCCTCCTCGCCATCCCGGCCGTGCTGGCCTCGGGCGCGTTCGAGATCAAGGATGTCGCCGAGAACCCGGGGCACATCTCCTGGGGGCCGACGATCTTCGCCACGGTCATCGCGTTCTTCGTGGGCTACGCCGTCATCGCGTGGTTCATGAAGTTCATCTCCAGCAAGAGCTTCATGCCGTTCGTGGTCTACCGGATCGCCCTGGGCATCGCCCTGTTCGTGCTGATCGGCATGGGCGTGCTCAGCCCCTTCGCGGCCGAGTCGGCCGGCTGACACGGCTGCCGTCACCGCTTCGCGTGAACCGGAGGCCGCTCGGGAACGTTCCCGGGCGGCCTCCGCGTCGTTGTGCCTGAAGAGACCTGAAGAGACCGGAAGGCAAGCAGCAGGGGGTGTCCCATGGGTCGAGTGGTGCTGGAGCGGTTTCCGGCCGGAAGTCCGAGGGGAAGCTGGCCCGCCGAGGAGTACGCCGCCGAGCGGATGCGCGAGGGCGTGCCGGCCGAAGTGGTGATGGACCTGGCCACCGACGCCTTCCTCGTCGTGGTCCGGCAGCGGGAGGCGCATTCCGGTCACTGATCCACCGTCCGGAGATCCGGTGCGCGCACGCCCCTTGGCCTCGCCGCCCCGCACCCCCACACTGACCCGATGACGCAGCGTGTGGACCTTGCCACGGTCATGGACCGGCTGGCGATCGACGAGGTGGTCACGGGGTACGCGGTGGCCGTGGACGACGGCGACTGGGCGGCGTACCGCGCGCTGTTCACTCCCGCCGGGCGCGCCGACTACAGCTCGGCGGGCGGCATCGAGGGCCCGGCCGCCGAGGTCGCGGACTGGCTCGCGGAGACCATGAAGCTGTTCCCGGTGCGCCAGCACCTCATCGTCAACCGGCTGATCCGGCTCGAGGACCTCGGCGGCTCCCCCGGCGACCGTGCCGAGGTGCGCGCCGACTTCCTCAACCCGATGCGGCTGGCCGGCGAGGAGTTCGACGGGACGGTGACCGCGCCGAACTTCGTCGCCGCCGGCCGCTACATCTTCTGCCTGGCCCGCACCGCCCGCGACGGCTGGCGGCTCACCCGGGTGACCGTGCACGAGAAATGGCGGCACATGTCCGCGTAGACCGTCTCCGGACTCGGCTCGAACGGCCGCCCGGGCGGCCCTGTTCCACACTGGAAGCGGAGGCGCGTCATGCTCTCGAAGCGGAGCCGGTGCTGGCGTGCGGCGGCCGCGGCCGCCGCCGGGGCGCTGGCGTGCCTCGCCTTCCCCGCGCCCGCGCTCTGGTGGTTCGCGTACGTCGCCCTCGTGCCCTGGATGCTGCTGCTGAGGTCGGCGCCGACCGGGCGGCGCGCCGCCCTGGAAGGCTGGATCGGCGGCGCGGGATTCATCGTGGCCGTCCACCACTGGCTGCTGCCCAGCCTGCACGTGTTCCTGCTGCCGATGGCTGCCCTGCTGGGGCTGCTCTGGATCCCCTGGGCCCTGCTGGTGCGGGAGTTCCTCGGCGGGGCCCCGGAGCCGGGCCGGGCGACGGCCGCGCTGTTCCTCGTACCGGCGGGCTGGCTGCTGTCGGAGCTGGCCCGGTCCTGGCAGGGGCTGGGCGGGCCGTGGGGGCTGCTGGGGGCGAGCCAGTGGCAGGTGGCGCCCGCACTGCGGCTCGCCTCGGTGGGCGGGGTGTGGCTGGTGAGCCTGCTCGTGGTGGCGGTGAACTGCGCGCTGGTGCTGCTGATCGCGGTGCCGGGCGCCCGGGTCCCGGCGGTGGCCGGGGTGACGGGGTGCGCGGTGCTGACCGGCGTGGTGTGGCTGTGGGTGCCGCGGCCGGAGGTGTCGGGCACGCTGCGCGTGGCCGTCGTACAGCCGGGCCTGGTGGCGGACGGCCCGGACAGTACGGACCTGCGGTTCGCCGCCGGGGAGCGGCTGACGCGGACGCTGGCCGGGCAGCCGGTGGACCTGGTGGTGTGGGGCGAGAGCAGCGTGGGGGCAGATCTCTCGGCGCGCCCCGACCTGACCCGGCGGCTGGCTTCGCTGGCAGCCGAGGTCGGGGCGCCGCTGCTGGTCAACGTCGACGCCCGGCGCCCGCCGGGCCCGGCTGCGGCTCCGGCCCCGGTCGCCACGCCGGCCGCGCTGCCCGGCGGCGGCATCTACAAGAGCTCCGTGCTCGTCGGCCCCGGCGGGCCGACCGGCGACCGGTACGACAAGATGCGCCTTGTCCCCTTCGGCGAGTACATACCGGCCCGGTCCCTGCTCGGCTGGGCCACCTCGGTCGGCAAGGCCGCGGGCGAGGACCGTCGGCGCGGGGAGAACCCGGTGCTGATGGACCTGCCGGGGCGGCCCGGTGTGCGGTTCGGCCCGCTGGTCTGCTTCGAGTCGGCCTTCCCCGACATGAGCCGCCGCCTGACCCGCGACGGGGCCGCGCTGCTGATCGCCCAGTCGGCCACCTCGAGCTTCCAGCACAGCTGGGCCCCGGCGCAGCACGCCTCGCTCGCCGCCGTGCGCGCCGCCGAGAACGGCCGCCCCGTGGTGCACGCCACCCTCACCGGGATCAGCGCGGTGCACGGCCCCTCGGGCGAGCGGATCGGCCCGGCGCTGGCGACCTCCGCGCGCGCGGCGCAGGTGTACGAGGTCCCGCTCGCCGGCGGCACGACGTTCTACGTCCGCTTCGGGGACTGGCCCGTGGGGGCCGCCCTCGCGCTGCTGGCGGCGTACTGCACGCTCGAGGGCGCCCGCTCGCTCGGGCTCAGGAAGCCTGCTCCAGAGCCGACGACACCACCTGCTCGCACAGCTCGTGGGTGAGCAGCGCGTCGCGGGCACTGACCGTCCTGCCCGCCTCGACGGACTCCAGGAACGCGTCGACGGCCTGCTCGATGCCGCGCTGGCGGGCGACCGGCACCCAGTCCCCGCGGCGCCGCACGGTCGGCTGGCCCCGGTGGTCGATGATCTCGGCGAGGTTGACGACCTGCCGCTTGGTCTCCTGCCCGGACACCTCGAGGATCTCCTCGGTGGAGCCGGACAGCCGGTTCATGATGCCGAGCGCGGTGAAGCCGGCGCCCGAGAGCTGGAGGACGACCTGGTGCATCAGCCCGTCGCGCACCTGCGCCCGGACGTCGATGTGGTCGGTCTCGCCGGGCAGCAGGAAGCGCAGGGTGTCGACGACGTGGATGAAGTCGTCGAGGACGAAGGTCCGCGGGTCTTCGGGCAGCCCGATCCGGTTCTTCTGCATGACGATCAGGTCGCGCGGGTGGTCGGCGCACTGCACGTAGCCGGGCGCGTGGCGGCGGTTGAAGCCGACGGCGAGCGACACCCCGCGCTGCTCGGCCAGTTCCACCAGCCGCCGCGATTCCTCGAGCTCGTAGGCGAGCGGCTTGTCCACGTACGTGGGCACGTCCGCTTCGAGCAGCCGTGTCACGATCTCGGGGTGAACGGCCGTCGGTGCGTGCACGAATGCCGCGTCGAGACCTTCGGCCAGCAGTGCGTCGAGGCCGGTGTGCCGGCGTGCGGCCGGGATGTGGTGCGTCTCCCCGATCCGCTCCAGCGTGGCCGGAGTGCGGGTCTGCAGGTGCAGCTCGACGCCCGGGCGGGCGGTGAGGACGGGCAGGTACGCCTTCTGGGCGATGTCGCCGAGTCCGATGACGCCGACCTTCACCGGGAACCTCCAGGTTGATCCGTTCAGGACTTCCGCAGCTTAATCCCTGGTGGCGGGAGGCGCGTTCGCCGAGGATGTCGACCATGAACACCACCACCGGATCCCATCGCACCGAGCCCTCCACCACCGCGAACGAGCGGGAGATGCTGGACGGCTGGCTCGACTACCACCGCGCCACCCTGGCCTGGAAGTGCGAGGGCCTCGGGGACGAGCAGCTGAGCCGCGCCGTGCTCGCCCCCTCCGAACTGAGCCTGCTGGGGCTCGTACGGCACATGGCGGAGGTGGAACGGTACTGGTTCCGGGAGATCATGCTGGGCGAGGACCTCCCCGAGCTGTACTGCACGCGCGAAGAGCCGGACGGGGACTTCCGCTTCGGCGCGGACGCCACCTGGGCCGAGTCCGAGCAGACCTGGCAGACCGAGATCGAGCTGGCGCGGCAGGCCTCGGCGGGCCGTTCGCTGGACCTGCTGTCGGATCCCGCGAGCCACCACCGCGGCGAGGCGTTCAGCCTGCGCTGGGTCTACACCCACATGATCGAGGAGTACGCGCGCCACAACGGGCACGCGGACCTGCTGCGCGAGCAGATCGACGGCGCCACGGGCGACTGACGCCCTGCGGTGCGAGCCGGGTACCGGGCCGGTGTCCGGCGGATGTCCGTCACCCGTGCGGGGTCAATATCGGCTCCGGGTTTTCGCAACGGGGTCCTCGCACAGCAGAGTTGCGCGAGTGCATCCAACGCGAACCACGACGAAGCTGCTGCTCGGAGTCGCCTGTGCCGTCTCGGCCGTCTCCGGCTGCGTGAATGTGACCCCCGCCCCGATGCAGCCGGCGGCCGCACCCGGCACCACGGGGGTGCCGCCGCAGTACGAGCCGCGCGGCGGCCCGGGGGCCGCGCCGGTGGCGGTCCAGGCGCCCGCCCTGGAGGCGCTGAAGGCCGTGCCGGGGCAGTCCGCGCAGCCGGCGGCCTCCGCTGCGGGGCGGCAGGCCGCGCCCCGCAGCGCGGCGGTTCCGGCAGACCCGGCGGGCGCGGCGCCCGAGGCACCCTCACAGGCCGTCCCGCCGGTGCCGGACATCCCGGAGCCGCACCGGCCCGGCGCACGCCGCTCAGCGGGCAAGGGGGGCCGTACGGACCCGTCGGGGCGGGACGTGGAGGTGCCGCGCGAGCTGATGAAGGAACTGCCGGTCCGGCCCGCCGACGTGTGCGCGATGGGCCGCCGGCACGGCCGCTGGCACCCGGACAGCCCGGAGGCCCGCATCTGTGCGGGCGTCCACGAAGGCTGAGCAGGCTACTGATACTGCTCCGGGAACGGCCGGGGCCCCCTGCCCGGTTCCGCGGCCAGGCGCCGCTCCAGCCGGGCGATGGCGGCCCGGACGCCGTTCCCGTACCCGTCGTCGGCCAGGGCCCCGGTGGCGGCCCGGGCCCTGGCCAGGTGCACCCGCGCCGCCTCGGGCCGCCGGAGCTTGACGTAGTCGGCGGCCAGGCTGAGGTGCAGGGACGGGTAGAACACGCGCACGGCGGGATGCGGCTCGTGCTGCGCGGGCAGCCCGTCCCGCAGCACCCGCCCCGGCCCGTCGGCGGCGGTCAGGGCCCGCAGGTCCCAGGCCAGTTCGTCGGCGGGGTCGTCTTGGGCGTCGGCCATGTAGTGCGCGAGCGTGCACCGGTGGAGGCAGTCGCCGTCCTCGCCGATCTCGTTCCAGATCTCGCCGAGGCGGTTGCGGGCCTCCTCTCGGTCACCGGCGTGCAGCAGGATGACGGCTTGGCCGATCCTGGTCATGACGGCGTCCTCCGACGCCTCCTGCTGCTCCGTCACGGCGGCCTCCGTCTTGCTCTGCCAGGCCTGCTCCGGCCTGGTTCGTCACGACGCTAACGGCAGGCACCGGCAATGGCACCGAGGCGCGGTGGGACGTCAGCCCAGGTCCGGGATCCGCCAGTCGATCGGCTCATGGCCCTGCGCCGCGACGGCCTCGTTGATCTGCGTGAAGGGCCGGGAGCCGAAGAACTTCTTGGCCGACAGCGGGGAGGGGTGGGCGCCCTTGACGACCGCGTGCCGCTCCTCGTCGATCAGCGGGAGCTTCTTCTGGGCGTAGGCGCCCCACAGCACGAAGACGGCCGGGTCGGGGCGGTCGGCCACCGCGCGGATCACCGCGTCGGTGAACTTCTCCCAGCCCTTGCCCTTGTGCGAGTTGGGCTCGGCCTCGCGGACGGTGAGCACCGCGTTGAGCAGCAGGACGCCCTGCTCGGCCCACGGCATCAGGTACCCGTTGTCCGGGACGGGCGTGCCCAGCTCCGCGTGCATCTCCTTGTAGATGTTGCGCAGCGAGGGCGGGGTCTTGACCCCGGGCCGCACGGAGAAGCACAGGCCGTGTCCCTGGCCGGCGCCGTGGTAGGGGTCCTGGCCGAGGACGAGGACCTTCACCTTGTCGAAGGGGGTGGCCTCCAGGGCAGCGAAGACCTGCTCTCGGGGCGGGTAGACCGGCCCGTTCGCCCGCTCCTTCTCGACGAACTCGGCGAGTTCTTTGAAGTAGGGCTGGTCCAGCTCGTCGCCGAGGACGGGGAGCCAGGACTCGGGCAGCATCTGGGTCACGTCTACAACCTCCGGTACAAGTTCGCGCAACTGCGTGGTGCAACAGCTCAGAACCTACCCGGGGCCACTGACAACGCCTCACCCGCGGGCGCCCGGGGGCACCCGCGGACGAGGCGGGCCTGCTACCAGCTGGTCTTGCGGTACAGCTCCCACATCTGGAAGACCGTCTGCGGGTCGAGCGCCCGCTCGGCGCCCGCGATGTCCTCACGGGCGGCGACGTACAGCTTGCCCTGCCACAGGGGCAGGAGGCGGACGTCCTCGGCGAAGATCTGCTGGGCCTGCTCGAACTCGCGGACGCCGGCGGCGCGGTCGCTCTCGCGGCGGGACTTGGGCAGCAGGTCGGTGAGGATCTGGGCGGGCTCGTACGGGGTGCCGACCGCGTTCTCCTTGCCGACGAACGGCGCGATGAAGTTGTCCGGGTCCGGGAAGTCGGGGAACCAGCCGCGGCCGAAGACCGGGTACTCGCCGTTCTTGTAGCCGACCTGGAACACCTTCCAGGGCTGGCCGCGCAGGGTGACCTTGAAGAGGCCGCTCTCGTCCAGCTGGCGCTTGAGCTCGGTGAACTCGTCGGCGGTGGAGGCGCCGTAGCGGTCGGTGGTGTACCAGAACGTCAGCTCCACCGGCTGCGTGATCCCGGCGTCCCTGAGGATCTTCTGGGCCTTCTTGACGTCGGCCTGGCCGTATTTGTCGTAGAAGGGCGTCTTGTGGCCCACGACCCCCTTGGGGACCATCGAGTAGAGCGGCTCGGCGGTGCCCTGGTAGACCTTGGAGACGATCGCGCCGCGGTCGACGACCTGGGCGATGGCCTGGCGCACCGGCAGCTTGGCGACCTGCGGGTCCTTGGGGTTGAAGACCAGGTAGCGGATCTCGGCGCCGACGTTCTCGACGACCTGGACGCCCTGCGAGTGCGAGGCGGGGGTCTGCAGGTCCTTGATCTCAGGAGCCGACAGACCGCGGTAGGTCGCGTCGATCTCCTTGTCCTTGAGCGCCGCGATCATCTTGGTGGAGTCCGCGAAGTAGCGGATGGTCACCCCGTCGTTACGCCGGTTCGCGAAGCCGTTGTACGTCCCGTTCTTGCCGAGGACGGCCTCGCTGCCCTCCTTGTACGAGTCGAGCACGAACGGGCCGGAGCCGGTGACCTTGTCGTCCTCCCGCACCTTGTCGGCCGGGTAGTCCTTCGGGGCGACCAGCGAGGCGGCCGGCGAACCGAGGACGAAGGGGAAGGTCGCGTCGGGGGTCTTCAGGTGGAAGACGACCGTCAGCGCGTCCGGGGTCTCGATCTTGTCCAGGCTGCCGAACAGGCCCAGCGGACCGGTCTGGGAGTTGATCGTCCGGATCCGGTCGAGCGAGTGCTTGACGGCCTTGGCGTCGAGCGCCTCGCCGTTGGAGAACTTCAGGCCCTTCTTCAGCGTGCACCGGTACGACTCGTTCGCAGCGTCGGTGAAGTCGCAGTTCTGGGCGGCGTCGGGCTGGGGCTTGGTGGAGCCCGTGGGGAACGCCAGCAGGGTCTGGTAGACGTTCCGGTACAGCTCCCAGGAGCCGTCCCAGGCGGCGGCGGGATCGAGGGTGCTCGGGGCGCTCGTCGTGCCGACGACGATCCTCTTCGCGGCGTCACTGCTGTCGTCCGAAAGCAGACCGCATCCGGCGAGCAGGGATATGGACGCAAGGGCCGCAGTGATCTGCAGGCATCTGGTCCGGATGAACACGTGCACGCTCCTCGATCAGCCAGGGGTGCGGCAGACCCTACCGCAGTGCCTCACAAATCCAATGGGTAGGTTTCATGTGACACTTGACCGATTTCGTGCATATTAGGTACGCATTTGCCTCCCCTCGGGAGGCAAATGCGTCCGATTATCGATCAGTGCACTCCGGCATTGAGGAACATTCCCCCGTCAACGACCAGAGTTTGGCCCGTGATCCATTCCGCTTGTGCAGATGTGAGAAAAGCCGCCGCGCCGCCGATGTCCTCCGGCAGCCCGAGCCGGCCGAGCGGGTACGCGGCCGCGGCCTCCTGCTCCCGGCCCTCGTAGAGCGCCTGGGCGAACTTCGTCTTGACCACCGCGGGGGCGATCGCGTTCACGCGGACCCCGGGCGCCATCTCGTGGGCGAGCTGAAGGGTGAGGTTGACCATGGCGGCCTTGCTCATCCCGTACGCGCCGATGAAGGGCGAGGCGGAGACGCCGGCGATGGACGCGATGTTCACGATCGCACCGCCGTTGTCCTTCTGCCAGGCGTGCCAGGTCCGCTGGGCGAACCCGAGCGCCGAGATCACATTGGTCTCGAAGACCTTGCGCGCGACGCCGAGGTCCAGGTCCGCGATCGGACCGAAGACCGGGTTGGTACCCGCGTTGTTGATCAGGAAGTCGACCCGCCCGAAGGCCTCCATCGTCCGCTCGACCGCGACCGCCTGGTGGGCCTCGTCGTGCGCCTTGCCGGCGACCCCGATCACCCGGTCCGCACCGAGCGCCTCGACGGCCTCCTTGAGCGCGTCTTCGTTGCGCCCGGTGATGCACACCCGGTCGCCGCGGGCGACGAGCGCCTCGGCGATGCCGTAGCCGATGCCCCGGCTCGCGCCGGTGATCAGCGCGACCTTCCCGCTGTCCGCTGCGTTCGTGCTGCTGTTCGTCATGATCCTGCGCCCTGCCTCTCGTCAGTTGAGCGGGCCGCCGGCCACGTACATGACCTGGCCGGAGACGAAGCCGGCGGCCTCGCCCGTGAAGAAGGCGATCGCGTTGGCGATGTCGTCCGGGCGGCCGACGCGCTGGACGGGGATCTGGGTGGCCGCGGCGGCCTGGAAGTCCTCGAAGCCCATGCCCACGCGGGCGGCCGTCTGGGCGGTCATCTCCGTGACGATGAAGCCGGGGGCGACGGCGTTGGCCGTGACGCCGAACTTGCCGAGCTCGATGGCCAGGGTCTTGGTGAAGCCCTGCAGGCCGGCCTTGGCGGCGGAGTAGTTGACCTGGCCCCGGTTGCCCAGCGCCGAGCTGCTGGACAGGTTGACGATACGGCCGAACTTGGCGTCCACCATGTACTTCTGACAGGCCTTCGACATCAGGAACGCACCGCGCAGGTGGACGTTCATGACGGTGTCCCAGTCGTTCTCGCTCATCTTGAAGAGCAGGTTGTCGCGCAGCACGCCCGCGTTGTTGACCAGGATGGTCGGGGCGCCCAGGGTGCTCGCGACGCGCTCGACGGCCGCCTCCACCTGCGCCGCGTCGGAAACGTCGCAGCCGACCGCCAGGGCCTTGCCGCCGGCCGCCGTGATCGCCTCGACGGTGTCCTTGCAGGCCGCCTCGTCGAGATCGAGCACGGCGACGGCCCGGCCTTCGGCGGCCAGACGCACGGCGGTGGCCGCGCCGATGCCCCGGGCCGCCCCGGTCACGATCGCGACGCGCTGCTCGGTGGTGGACATGGTGGATCTCCTCGCGCTCGGAATCCTCATCAGCGGCTCCCCGTGGGTGAGCAACCGCTTAGTAGCTTCAGCTGAGGAGACGCTAGGAGCCCTGGCACCCGGTGTCAACGGCACCCGGCCCCAGGGCTCCTCACGTCACATCGGCAGCCGTACGGATCGTCGTACGACCGCCTCGCGGATCAGCGCACCAGCAGGTCCAGCAGCCGTTCCACCTCGGCCTCCGGGTCGGCCGTCAGCCCGGTGTGCACCGGCCCGGGCTGCACCACCGTGCTGCGCGGGGCGATCAGCCAGCGGAACCGGCGGCCCGCGTCGTCGCCCGCCGCCTGACCGGCCCGCTCGCCGCCGGTGCACACGCCCTCGACCCCGTGCAGGGCGGCGCGTACGCCGGCCACGTCGGCCTCCGGGTCCAGGACGAGGAGCTTGGCCTCGTCCAGGTGGGTGCGCGCAGCCACGTACGAGCGCGCCCGGCAGTAGACGATCACGCCGGCGTTGAAGCACTCGCCGCGCTCCATCCGGGGCACCACGCGCACCAGCGCGTACTCGAACACGTCCCGCTTGGTCACTCGCTGTCGCTCTTCTTCTTGGTCTTGTGGGGCCATTCGGTCAGATGGTCGGTCAGCCACCCGGGCGGTTTGGAGGGCGCCTTCGCCTCGGCCTCCATCGAGATCCTCTCGTGGATCGTGGCCGCGCGCGGCAGCAGCACCTCCACGTAGGCGCGGCGCACCGCGTCGGTGGAGTCGAAGCCCGGCTCGTCGACCAGCCACTCGTCGGGCACGTCGGCGACGACCTCCTCGAGCAGGTCCCGGGTCACCAGGGGCGCGAGCGCGGCGGCGGCCGCCGCGACGTCCGGGCCGACGGGGGCCAGGACGTGGTCGGAGGCGTTGTACGGCTTGGCGGCGGCGCTCTCGGCGGTGGGCCAGTTGTGGTGCCAGATCATGGTGGCGCCGTGGTCGATGAGCCACAGGTCCCCGTGCCAGACGAGCATGTTCGGGTTGCGCCAGGACCGGTCGACGTTGTTGATCAGCGCGTCGAACCAGACCACGCGCCCCGCCTCGGCGGGGTCCACCTGGTACGCGAGGGGGTCGAAGCCGATCGACCCGGGCAGGTAGTCCATCCCGAGGTTGAGGCCGCCGCTGGCCTTCAGCAGCTCCTGGACCTCCTGGTCGGGTTCGCCGAGCCCGATCACGGGGTCGAGCTGCATCTGCACCAGCCGCGGGACCCGCAGGCCCAGCCGCTGCGCCAGGCGCCCGCAGACGACTTCGGCGACCAGGGTCTTGCGGCCCTGTCCGGCTCCGGTGAATTTCATGACATAGGTACCGAGGTCGTCGGCCTCGACGATCCCCGGGAGCGAGCCGCCCTCACGCAGAGGCGTGACGTAACGGGTCGCGATCACTTCGGACAGCATCCGCCCAGGTTACGGGGGTCAGTGCGCGGAATCCCACTGCGCGAGGAGGGCTTCGGCCGTGGTGACGGTCGCGACGAGCGCCAGGCAGTTGCGGATCACCTCGGCGGTGTACGCGGCGGGCACCCCCGCGATGGCGTCGGACGGCACCACCACCCGGTAGCCGAGGTTGACGGCGTCGAAGACGGTGTTCGGGATCGCGATGTTCGAGGAGACCCCGACGACGACGAGGGTGCGGATGCCGAGGTTGCGCAAGAGGGCGTCCACGTCGGTGCCCGCGATCGGCGAGAGCCCGTGCAGCCGGCGGACCACCAGGTCGTTCTCGGCCACCTCGATCGGGGCCGCCACCTCGACAGCCCGGCTCCCCGACAGCTGGCGTACGGGCAGCTTCCCGGCGGCCCGGAACAGCCGCGCGTTGTCGTTGGCCGCCAGCCCGTCCGGCCGTCGCTCGGCGATCGCGTGCAGCACCTGTACGCCGGCCCCGTGCGCGGCGTCGACCAGCGCGGCCACCCGCCCCAGCGTCCCGGAGTCCCGTGCCTCCTTCGCCAGCTCGGGCAGGGCGCTCTCCTCGCCGACGACGCCGCTTTGGCACTCGACGGTGAGCAGCGCGGTGGTGGCGGGATCGAGTTCCGGCATGGCTCCCCCTGGCGTGACGACCATCGATCCCGCATGATTCCTGACACACAGTCAGATGTGAAGGGGTGCGGGACGGATGGACGGGACACAGCGGCGGGGCCGCCGCATCATGATGACCGACGCCGAAGTGGACGCCTTCCTGCGCGAGCAGCGCACCTGCCGGGTGGCGACCGTCTCCCCGGACGGCCGGCCGCACGTGGGCGCCCTGTGGTTCGCCTGGGACGGCAGCTCCCTGTGGCTGTACTCGATCACGCGCAGCCGCCGGTGGTCCGACCTGCGGAAGGACCCGCGGATCTCGGTGGTCGTGGACGCGGGCGAGGCGTACGACGAACTGCGCGGTGTCGAACTCACCGGCAGCGCCGTCTTCGTGGGCGAGGCTCCGCGCACGGGCGAGCCCTGCCCGGAGCTGGCCGAGGCGGAACGGCTGTTTCCCGCCAAGAACTTCGGCATCGAGGAGATGCCGCACGACGGCCGCCACGCGTGGATCCGGCTCACCCCGGAGTCGATCGTCTCCTGGGACTTCCGCAAGCTCTGATGCCGTTGGCGCCCTGATGCCGTGGGTGCCTTGACGTCCCGGCGCCCCGATGCCCCGATGCCCCGATGCCCCGATGTTCTAGAGCACCGCGGCGGCCTGCCGCAGGGCCTCGACGGCGGCCCGGATCGAGGGCCGCCGGTCGGCGTCCGCCCGCCAGACGACGTACACGTGGCGGCGGACCGCGTCGCTCACGGGCAGCAGCCGGACCCCGGGCGGCACGGGGCCGCGCCCGAGCCGGGGCGCCACGCACACCCCGAGCCCGGCCTCCACGAAGGCCAGCTGGGTGTGGTGCTCCTCGGCGATGTGCGCGATGCGCGGCTCGATCCCGGTGCCGCGCAGCGTGTACACGAGCCACTCGTGGCAGAACTGGCCCTCGTTCCAGGAGATCCAGTCGTCGTCGGCGAACTCGGAGAGGGAGATCCGGTCGCGGTCGGCGAGCCGGTGCCCCGCCGACACGGCGATGTCGCAGGAGTCGTCGAGCAGGTGCGCCCGGGTGAGCTCGGCGGGCACCGGCATGCGCTTGTTGTGCCAGTCGATGGCCAGGGCCAGGTCGAGGTCGCCGCGTACGACGGCCGCCATGCTGTCCTCGGGCTCCTGCTCCCGTACGAGGGGCCGCAGTTCGGGGTGTCCGGCGCGCAGGGCGGTGAGCGCCTGGGGCAGCAGTCCGCGCATGGCGGTCGGGAAGGCGCCGATCCGCAGCTCGCCGACGGCGCAGCCCCGCTGGGCCTCCACGTCGGCCTGGGCGAGCTCCACCTGGGAGATGATCCGGGCCGCGTGGTCGGCGAGCAGCCGGCCCGCGTCCGTGAGCCGGACACCGCGGCCGTTCTTGGCCAGCAGCGGCTGGCCGACCTCCCGCTCCAGCTTGGCCATCTGCTGGGAGACGGCGGAGGTGGTGACGTGGAGCCCGTCGGCCGCGCCGCTGACCGAGCCGTGGCGGGCGAGGGCGTCGAGGGTACGCAGGCGCTCCAGGTTCAACATGTAAGCGATGCTACGCCGTCACCACGAAGAAGTCTCGCTTGTCCTACGCAGTCGAGCGGAGCAGAGTGCTCCTCATGAGCGCACCCGCCACCCCTCGCCCCCTCCTCTCCGCGCCGGTCGCCCCCACCCGGGCCCGGCGGGTGGACTGGCGGCTCCGCTTCGCGCTCCTCTCGGTGGTCTGGGGCTTCAGCTTCCTGCTGATCAAGGTGGGCACGGAGGCGTACGCGCCGTTCCAGGTCGCCCTCGGCCGGGTGCTGTTCGGTGCGCTGGCGCTGCTGGCCGTGCTCGTGGTCCGCCGCGAGCCGCTCCCCCGGGGCCGGCGCACCTGGGCGCACCTGACCGTGGCCGCGCTCCTGCTCAACACCGCCCCGTTCTCGCTCTTCTCGTACGCCGAGCTGAGCATCCCGTCGAGCCTGGCCGGGATCTGCAACGCCACTTCGCCGCTGTGGGGCATGGCGCTGTCGATGGTGGCCCTGTCCGAGGACCGCCCGACGCGCCGCCGCTTCGCCGGCCTGGGCCTGGGCTTCCTCGGCGTCCTGACCGTCCTCGGCGCCTGGCAGGGCTTCTCGGGCATCGACGCCAGGGGCACCGCGCTCGCCCTGCTCGCCTCGCTCTGCTACCCGATCGGCTGGATCTACGTCCGGCGCACGCTGGCATCGGTCCCGGGCTCGCCGGTGGCGCTGACCGGCGCCCAGCTGATGCTCTCGACGGTCCAACTGCTGGTGATCAGCACCGCGTTCACCTCGGCCCCCGCCTCGTTCCCGCTCTGGCCGACGCTGTCGGTGATCGCGCTGGGCGCCCTGGGCACGGGGATGGCCCTGCAGATGCAGTACGGCCTGGTGGGGGAGGTCGGCCCGACCACGGCCCAGATGGTCACGTACTTCATCCCGGTCATCGCCACCACGGCGGGCGTCCTGCTCCTCGGCGAACAGCTGCACTGGAACACGCCGGTGGGCGCGGCGATCGTCCTGGCCGGAGCCGCCCTGACGCAGACCCGCCGCCGCTAGGGGGTGTCGTCAAAGTCCCGTCTGGCCGGCGGAGCCCGGCACGCGCGCTCGCCGCGTTGTCGTCGGTCGACGACGCGAGCGTCGCCTCCCTCCTCCGCCTTGCGATCACACGCACCAGACCCCGCCGGCCCTGCCCTCACGGGCGGACGACGCTACTTTGACGACACCCCCTAGGGGTCCCAGAAGTCCCGCCTGGCCCGCGGCGTCTTGTGCTCCGGGGGGCCCTCAGTCGAAGCGGCCGCCCGCCGCGGGCCGGACCGATGCCGCCACCGCGGCCGCGAGCCCCGGCACTTCGCCGAGCTGCACGCCCGACACCGTGATCCGTACGCCCGGCCCCGAATCCACCCGGAACCGGCTGCCCGGGGCCACCGCCCAGCCCGCGGCCAGCAGCCGCGTCACCGCCCCCGTCTCGTCGGCGACGGGCACCCATACGTTCATCCCGCTGCGGCCGTGGGCCCGTACGCCCCGCTCCCGCAGGGCCGCGACCAGCCCGTCCCGCCGCTCCCCGTAGGAGCGCGCGACCGCCGCCCGGTCCACCGCGCCCGAGGTCCACAGCTCGACCACCGCGTACTGGAGCAGCCGGCTCACCCACCCCGGCCCCAGCCGCTGCCGCCCCCGGACCCGGTCCAGGGTCACGGCGTCGCCGGTCAGCACCGCGAGGCGCAGGTCGGGCCCGTACGCCTTCGCCGTGGACCGCACCAGCGCCCAGTGCCGGGTCACCCCGCCCAGCGAGTGCAGCGGGAGGTCCACGATGGCGTGCCCGTGGTCGTCGTCGACCACCAGCACCTCCGGGTACCGCGCCAGCACGCCGCGCAGCTCCGCCGCCCGGTCCGCGCCGACCGCGGCCCCGGTCGGGTTCTGCGCCCGCGCGGTCACGAGCAGCGCCCGCGCGCCCTGCGCGAGCACCCGTTCCACCGCCGCGACGAGGGGCCCGTCGTCGTCCACCGCCACCGGCACCACGCGCAGGCCCAGCGCCGCCGCCAGGTCCAGCACGCTCCCCCACCCCGGGTCCTCGATCGCCACCGCGTCCCCCGGGCGCAGGTGCGCGGCCAGGACCCGCTCGATCCCGTCCAGCGCGCCCGAGGTCACCCCCACCGGCCCGGCGGGCACACCGTCCGCGTCGAGGTCGGCCCGGGCCAGCCGGCGCAGCTCCGGCACCACCGGGTCGTCCCCGTACAGCGTCGGCGCCTGTGCGTACCGGCGCGCGGCCTCGGCCAGGGCTCCGTCCAGCGAAGGCAGCAGCCGTAGGTCCGGATTGCCCGAGGCGACGTCCCGCGCGCCCGGCGGCACCGCCATCCGCAGCTCGTCGCGCGGCGCACTCGCCGGCCGTCCCCGTACCCGGCTGCCGCGCCGCCCGTCGGTCTCGATGACCCCGCGCTCGCGCAGGGTCCGGTACGCGGCGGCCACGGTGTTCGGGTTCACCCCGAGCACCCCCGCGAGCTCCCGCATCGGCGGCAGCAGCGCTCCCGGCGCGAGCGCGCCCGATCCGACGCCCGTTTCGACACTGGCCGCGATATCCGATGCGCGGCTCCCTGTGATCCGATACTCTCCTAGCACAAAGACAAGTATGCACTAGTACAACGGAGCGCGCATCATGACCGCCACGACCGACACGCAAGCGATGCCCGAGACGAACGGGACGAACGGCGGCTACGAGCCCACCGACCGCACCGTCCCGAGCCGCTCCCGCGAGCGGGCGCGCTACGACCGCGAGACGGTGCACTCGATACTCGACCAGGCCTACGTCTGCCACCTCGGCTTCGTCCGCGACGGCGCGCCCGTGGTCCTGCCGACGCTCTACGGCCGGGTCGGCGAGACCTTGTACGTCCACGGCTCGACCGGCTCGCGCCCGCTTCTCGCCGCCGGCCAGGCCGACCCGGGCCTGCCCGTCTGCCTGACCGTGACGCACGTGGACGGCCTGGTGCTGGCCCGGTCGGCCTTCCACCACTCGATCAACTACCGCTCGGTGATCGTGCACGGCACCGCGTACCAGGTGACCGACGAGGACGAACGCCGGATGGCCCTGGACGCCCTCGTCGACCACGTGGTGCCGGGCCGCTCGGCCGACTCCCGGCCCGCCAACGCGAAGGAGCTCGCCGCCACCGCGGTGATCCGCCTGGACCTGAACGAGGTGTCGGCGAAGCTCCGCACCGGCGGCCCCAACGACGAACCCGAGGACATGGACCTGCCGTACTGGTCGGGCGTGGTCCCGGTCGCGCCGGTGCACGGGACCCCGATCCCGGCCGACGACCTTGCCCCCGGGATCGCCACCCCGGACTACCTCGCCGCGCTCTGAGCCTCGCGGGGCTCATGGGGCTCGCGCGCCCCATGGGTCTCATGGGTCTCATGGGTCTCGCGGGCGGGCCGGACCACCGGCCCGCCCGCCGGCCTGCGCGCCTCGGCCGCGATCAGCGCACCCACCGCGGTCAGCAGCAGTACGGTGCCCAGCACCACGGCGCCGGTCAGCCGCTCACCGAGCACCAGTACGGCGATCACCGCCGCACTGACCGGCTCGATCAGCATGATCACGGACACCGTCGCGGCCCGCACCGCGGCGGCCCCGGTGAAGTACAGCGCGTACGCCAGGGCCGTCGGCACGGTGGCCACGTACACCAGCAGCCAGAGCACCCGCCCGAGTTCGGCGGTGTGCGGGAACAGCCCCTCCGCCGCGGCGAGCGGCAGCAGGCACACCGTGCCCACCGCGACCGACCAGGCGGTCGTGACCAGCGGGTCCCCGCCCGCCCCGCGCCGCCCCAGCGAGCGGGCCCGCAGGGTCATCGCGGCGTACCCGGCGGCCGACAACAGGGCCCAGCCGACGCCGGCCGGCCGCACCTCGCCGCCCCCGCCGCCCAGGACCAGCACGGCGAGCCCGGCGAGCGCCCCGACGACGGCGGCCGCCCCGCCCCGGCCGAGCCGCTCGCCCGTCCAGTGCCGCGCTCCGAGCGCGATCAGCACCGGCCCGGCGCCCAGGGTCACCACGGTCCCGACCGCGAGGCCGGTCTCCCGCACGGCGGCGAAGTACGCGGCCTGGAACAGGGTGAACATCAGCCCCGTCCCGATCAGCGAGGCCACCGACGGTCGCACCGCCCGCCGCGGACCCCGGGGCCGGCGTACGGCGAGCACCCCCAGCAGCACCACGAGCCCGCCGGCGCACCGCCAGAACGACAGGGCGAGCGGGCCGAGGTCACTGGCCAGGAAGAGGAGGGAGGCGGCCGCCCCGGCGGTGCCCCAGGCGGCTCCGGCGACGACGAGGTACAGCAGGCTGCGCCCTGAAGCGGGCGAAAGATTCGACACGAGTGTGCTCCGCGCATGCGTGAAGGATGAAAGAGGAAGGTCATCGCTTCGCGGGCAGCGCTGACCCGCCCGGGAACTCCCCGGGCCGGGTCCTCGTCACGAGGGGCAGCTGCCCGCGGCTACGCGGCCGGAGGCGGAAGAACGGTCGAATGCATGATCGCCACCTTAGGCCGTCGTCGTCTCACGGTCCAGAACGGCCGATTCCGGATCCGGCGCTCCCGGCGGAGTGGGCCTCGAGGACTGTGCGACGAAGGCCCCGCCGAGCACCAGCGCCCCGCCGACGATCTGCGGGGTCGAGAGGTGCTCGCCCAGCAGGACCCAGGCGAGCACGGTGGCCACGACCGCCTCGAGACAAGCCACGACACCGGCCACTTGCGGCGAGAGCCTGCGCACCGAGACCACGCCGGTCAGGTACGCGAGGACCGTCGCGATCAGCACCACCCAGGCGAGCAGCGTCCACGCGGGCACCGACAGGTCCCCCATCGCGGCCTGCCCGCCCAGCAGCTGCCAGTCGATCTCCCACGGCCGGGCGATCACCGTCATCACCAGCGCGCCGACGAGCATGCCGTACGCGATCACCCCGAGCGGGTCGGGCACCTCGTCCCCGGCGCCGCCGTCGGCGCCGTGGTCCGCGAACACGAAGTAGAAAGCCTGGCAGCAGGCGGCGGCGAGGCCGAGCAGCACACCGAGCAGGTCCAAGCTCAGCCCGGACCAGATCTCGACGACACAGGCCAGCCCCACGACGGCCAGGGCGGCGCCGGCCGCGGCGGCCCGGGTCACCGGCTTGCGCTGCACGAACCGGATCCAGCCGAGCAGCAGCGCCGGGCCGAGGTACTCCAGGAGCAGGGCCACGCCGACCGGGATCCGGGACAGGGAGGCGAAGTAGAAGGCCTGCACGCCCGCGACGCCGACGAGGCCGAAGCCGGCGAGCAGCAGGGGTTTGCGCAGCAGGAGGCCGCGGTGCCGCCAGGCCAGCGGGGACAGCACCAGCGCCGCCCCGGCCACCCTGAGCCAGACCATGTGCAGCGGGTCCAGACCCGCCTCGATCAGCGGCTTCGCCGCCACACCCGAACCACCGAACGCGAACGCCGAGACGAGCGCGAGGCCCAGTCCGGCGTTTCTCCCTGACGCTTGCATCCGGCCATCATGGCAGGGCCGGTCAGGACCGTCACGGACGTGACACCTGTTGAGACGCATCCGAGACCGGGCGTGACCGGGCCGATCATTTCTGACAGGTCGTCAGTATTGAATGTTCCGCCCGCCGGGGCTACGTTCCGCCGCACGTACCCGACGAGAAGGGGTGGTCGCATGGCCGAAGTCACCGCGGAATCACGCATCGAGGCGCCCGCCGCGAAGCTCTGGGCCCAGCTGACGGACTGGACGGCGTACGGCCAGTGGAGCATGACCCACACCAATTTCCCGAAGGGCGGCCCCGAGACCCTCGCGGTCGGCGCGACCTTCGAGGAGAACATGAAGATGATGGGCTTCCCGGCCGAGGTCGCCTGGACCGTCTCGGAGCTGGAGACCGAGCGCGTCTTCGCCATCACGGGCAAGGGCCCCATGGGCGTGGCCATCCTCACCCGGTACACCCTGATCCCGGACGGCGGGGCCACGACGGTCCGCATCGACGGGGAGTTCAACGGGGCCGCCGTCTCCCTGATGGCCGGCAAGCTCAAGGACTCGGCCACCGCCGCCCTGAACGAGTCGCTCCGCAAGCTCGCCGGCCTGGTCGTCTGACCCCGCCCCCCGGTCGGTACGCAGATACGGCGGCGGGGGGGGGGGGGGGGGGGGGGGGGGGGGGGGGGGGGGGGGGGGGGGGGGGGGGGGGAGGGGGGGGGGGGGGAGTA
>NZ_JBVIGX010000008.1:0-20164 GCF_055570595.1 Streptomyces sp. NPDC031132 | reverse complement strand
CCGTCGGCCCCGGCCGACGGCCGACCACGCAGCGGGGCCAGCCCCACAGGCGGGGGGCGATGCCGTGAACCCTCCGGGTTTTTCTGCCCCCCCCCCGGGGGGGGGGAGAGGGGAGGGCGCCGCCCACCGGGAAGGGCTTCTGGGGCCGCGCCGTTTTCCTTTCGCCGGCCGGCTCAGTGCTCGTCGGCCAGGATCAGGTAGAGCTTCTTGCGGGCGTCGTTGATGACCGCGAGGGCCTTCTCGCGCTGCTCGGCCGAGCCGGTCTTGAAGACCTGGCCGAAGGCTTCGAACAGGCCGATTCCGGCCGTCCGGACCTCGTGCATCGCCTCGAAGTCGAACCCGCGCCCGGCCTCGGCCCAGGGGGCCTCCGAGGCCGACTCGGCCTCGGTGCGGCCGGCGTCGGTGAGCGTGAACAGCTTCTTGCCGCCCTCGCTCTCGCTGGTGATGTGCCCCTCGTCCTCGAGCAGCTGCAGGGTCGGGTAGACCGAGCCCGGGCTGGGCTTCCAGGCCCCGCCGCTGCGCTCGCCGATCTCCTGGATCATCTCGTAGCCGTGCATCGGCCGGTCCTTGAGCAGCGCCAGGATCGAGGCGCGCACATCTCCCCGCCGGGCCCGCCCGCGCGGTCCGCCGCGTCCGCCGCGGCCGCCGAAGGGGCCGCCGCCGAAGGGCGGTCCGAACGGGCCGAAGGCGCCGCGCCGTCCCTGGAACTCCTCCCGACGATCGGGCCCGCAGTGGCCGTGGCCCCGTCCGTGCTCGTGTTCGTGCTGTCCGTGTGAACGCATGACTGCGCTCCTTTCGTCTTCCGGTCTCTCGCTATCGCTCCTGCGATACGTCAACTATCGCCGAGCCATCGCGATGCGTCAACGATATATCGGAAACTAATAACGAACACGCCCCTGACCAGGCCGGCCGCGCACCGCTCCCCGGCTCCGGCCGAGAGGGGGCCAGTCGTCGCGCATTGGCCTTTGCCGACGATCGAGAACCGGCCCTACGGTCGCTCCATGCGCCTGCGAATCGTCGATGCCTTCACCGACCGCCCCTTCCGCGGCAACCCCGCCGGGGTCCTGCTCCTCGACGGGGAGTTCCCACCGGACGCCTGGCTCCAGCAGGTCGCCACCGAGGTCAACCTCTCCGAGACCGCGTTCGCCCACCCGCTGCCGGCCGGCGGGGACGCCGACTGGGCCCTGCGCTGGTTCACCCCGTCCGCGGAAGTCGACATGTGCGGCCACGCCACGCTGGCCACGGCGCACGTGATCGCGACGAGCGGCCTGGCCACGGGCCTGATCCGGTTCTCCGCCCGGTGCGGCATCCTCACGGCCGCGACCGCCGAGGACGGCACGATCACCATGGACTTCCCGACGTCCTCCCTGACACCGGTCGACGCGGACCCCGCCGTACGCAGCGCCCTGGGCGCCGAGATCCGGTCCGTCCACGACACGTCCGAGCACATCGGCGACCTGGTCGTCGAGCTGGCGGACGAGCGGGCCGTCCGCGAGCTCACCCCCGACATCGCCGCCCTGCGCGGCTACTCCCGCCGCGGGGTGATCGTCACCGCGGCCGCCGAGGACCCTTCCCGCGGGTACGACTTCGTCTCCCGCGGCTTCTTCCCGGCCTTCGGGATCGACGAGGACCCGGTCACCGGCAGCGCCCACACCGCCCTCGCCCCGTTCTGGTCCGCCCGCCTGGGCCGCACCTCGCTCGTCGGACTCCAGGGCGGCGCGCGCACCGGCCTCGTCCGGGTCCGCCTGGCCGGCGACCGTACGCTCCTCACGGGCCACGCGGTCACGGTCGTCGACGGCGAACTGCTCGCCCGCCCCTGACCGGCGAAGGGCCTGACGGAGGCCTACGGCGTCGGCAGCCAGCCCACCTTGCCCGCGAGCAGGGCGTACCCGCCGAAGGCCACGATGTCGAGCAGCGCGTGCGCGACGACGAGCGGCATCACCCGGCCCCAGCGGCGGTAGGCGAGGACGAAGACGACGCCCATCACCATGTTGCCGATGAACCCGCCGATGCCCTGGTAGAGGTGGTACGAACCGCGCAGCACCGAGCTGGCCAGCAGCGCGGCCGTCGGCGACCAGCCCAGCTGGTCGAGCCGGCGCAGCAGGTACGCCAGCACGATGACCTCCTCCACCACGGAGTTCTGCACCGCGGAGAGGATCAGTACGGGGAACTTCCACCACACATCGGGCAGCGCCTCCGGCACCACCGTCAGGTTGAACCCGCCGGCCCGCGCCCCCAGGTAGAAGGCCAGCCCGGCGCTGCCGATCCCGGCCGCCACGAGGGCTCCGCGCCCCAGGTCCCAACCGGGCCGGGTCCGGTCGAAGCCCAGCACGCGCAGCCCCGGCACGCCCTCCCGGGTCAGCAGGTGGGCGACCAGCAGCACCGGCACCAGGGCGGTGCCGATGCCGAACAGCTGCCAGGCCAAGTCCAGCCACGGCCGGCCGGGGGCGTACGAGCCGTTCAGCGTGGCGGCCTGGTCCTTGAGGCCCCCCGGCTTGGTGAGCGATCCGATGAAGCTGATCAGCGAGGAGACGGCGCTCGCCCCCAGCGACAGCGCCAGCACGAGCAGCATCTCGGTGCGCAGCATGGCGCGCCCGTCCTCGTGCAACGCCTTGACCACCGGCTCCGGCTCCGCCCGCACGTCCGACTCCGTCCCGCCGTTCCGCTTCCGTCCACCCCATACTGCCTCGTCGGCAGGGGAAGGGGATCACCGGACCCGGAAGGTGCTCAGGGCGGCCGGTTCAGCGCCGGACCGGCACCGGGGCGCTCACCTCCTCGTCCACCAGGCCGACGGGCCAGGTGTGCACGGGATCGCCCTTGTGCATCAGCTCGCTGTAGCGCCGGGTGATCGCGGCCAGCGCCGCGTCCCGTTCCATCCCGGATGCGAGCGCCCGGTGGTAGGTGTCCACCTGCCAGGTCGCTCCGTTGACCCGCCGCTGGCAGCGCTCCTCGATGATGCCGAGGTAGTGGTCGCGGTCGGCGGGCTCGATGCCCCAGGCGTCCAGCCCGGCCGCCGCCATCGGCAGCAGTTCGTCCAGGACCAGCCGTACGGCGGACACACTGGCCAGCCCGCCGTTGCGGCCGCGGCGCGGCCAGCGCAGCCGCGCGTCGATCCCGTACCGGCAGGCCGCGTCGAAGTTGGCCTCCGCCTCGGCGAAGGGCAGCCGGGTCCACACCGGCCGCTGCTCGTCGGCGAGCGTGCGGACGAGCCCGTAGTAGAAGGCGGCGTTCGCCACCACGTCGGCGACCGTCGGCCCGGCCGGCAGCACCCGGTTCTCCACCCGCAGGTGCGGCACCCCGTCGGCGACCCCGTACACGGGCCGGTTCCACCGGTACACCGTGCCGTTGTGCAGGACCAGCTCCTGCAGGCTCGGCACCCCGCCCTCGGCGAGCACGCGCAGCGGCTCCTCCTCGTCGCAGATGGGCAGCAGGGCCGGGAAGTAGCGGACGTTCTCCGCGAAGAGCTCGTACGCCGACTCCACCCAGCGCTCCCCGAACCAGGTCCGCGGCCGCACCCCCTGGGCCTGGAGCTCGGGCGGCCGGGTGTCGGTGGCCTGGGTGAACAGCGGCGGCCGCGACTCCCGCCACAGCTCACGCCCGAACAGGAACGGGGAGTTGGCGCCGACGGCTATCTGCACGGCGGTCACCGCCTGCGCCGCGTTCCACACGTCGGCGAACCGGCCCGGCGTCACCTGCAGGTGCAGCTGTACGGAGGTGCAGGCGGCCTCCGGGACGATCGACCCGGTGCTCCACGTGAGGCGCTCGACCCCGTCGATGTCGAGCATGAAGTCCTCACCGCGCATCATCAGGATCTGCTCGTTCAGCAGCGAGTAGCGGTCCACCGCCGAGAGGTTGGCGGTGACCAGGTCGGAGCGGGTGATCGTCGGCAGGATGCCGATCATCACCACCCCGGCGTCGATCGCCGCGGCCTGCCGGTGGGCATAGCCGAGCCCCGCACTCAGTTCCTCGGCGAGCTGGTCGAATACGCGGCCGCCGAGCCGGTGGGGAAGGACGTTCACCTCCAGGTTGAACATTCCGAGTTCGGTCTGGAAATCCTGGCTCGCTATCCGCTCCAGAACCTGGGCATTCACCATTCTCGGCAACCCGTCGGCACCCGCCAGATTCAGCTCGATCTCCAGCCCCATCATGTTCTTGGGCCGATCGAACCTCTTCTCTGCCAGAAGCCGCTCCAGCCCCTCCAGGCACTCGTGAAGCTTCCTCCGATACCTCTGCCGATCGGACAGGTCGAATCCGCCCGCCACGACCTTCTCCCCCATCGAAGCGTCCCTCCTCGAGTGGGCCTGGTCCGTGCCACCCAGGCGCGCGTGTACGGTCGATGATGCCCCGGCGGCGTGATCCATAACGCCGAGGGGGCGTGCGTGGCGGGGAGCGCGCGCCGGTTTGGCCGAAGGGCGCTATGGCACATTCACTTGGCAAGACACCGTATGCAAATTCCGCATGCGTTTTGCCGGTTCCACATAATGGGCGCTTTCCAGCCGAGCCCCTGTCCGGTAACCTCCGAGGTCAGCGCGACTTGTTCGCGCGCAACCGGCATGAATGCCATGTCAGCGGGACCGGTAAGCGCCTTGTCGGCAATAGGCGGGACAGCTAGCCGAAACACTGCGTGAACACATGTCGTATAAACTCCGCAAACGAGGCAGAGAGTTGGCGCGCGGCCATTGCCCCTCAGCCCCCCTCTGGCCCCAGAATGCGACAGCGCCGTCCGCACCTGCCCCGATCCACAGGTCTCCCAAGTGAGAGGCGACCCACCATGCCGCTGCATGTCCCTCCGGCTCCCGCGCCCGCCCTGCGCAGCGTCCTCGCGGCACTCGGTTCCCCCACCGCCGTCCACGAGGCGCACACTCCGGCCCTGCGCGCGCTGCAGGGCCCGATGACCGCCGAACTGCCGCTTCCGGTCCACGTCCTCGACCGGTTGAACATCTCGGAGCTGGCCGCGGGGGGCCGTCCGCCCCGCACCCGGCTGACCGCCTGGCGGTTCCTGATCCGCAGCGGCGACCGCTACGTCGCCGCCGCGGACACCCGGCTGACGCCGGACGGCTGGGCGTTCTCCCATTTCTTCGAGGGCCCCTATGTCGCGGCCACCGAACGGGCCCTGCGCCAGGCGGAATCGCTCGGCAAGAGCTACCAGCCGCGGCTGCTCTCCGTACCGGAGCTGTACATGCTGACGCTCTGGCTGCACGGGGCGGTCGGCGCCGATGCCTCCGCCGGGCTGCCGGCCGCCGCGGATCTGCTGGTGCCGCTGGCGCCGGCTCCGCCCGGCATCGCCGCGTACCGGCCGCATCCGGTGTCCGAGCTGCTGCCCGTGATGACCCACCGGCTCGCTCCGCCGAGTCCGCCTCTCCCGCCGTCACTGGCCGCGCCGGCTGCCTGAGCTGGCCCGTTCGGGGCTGGTGACCCGAACGACCCATTCGGTCTAGCCCACTCGGGTCACCTGCGAACCACCCGAAATGACAGGGGAGTTGAGCTGAACCGCCCGCACGAGTGATGCGTCATCAATCTATGAGGACAGCTGCCGGAAATCCCTGCGGACTCAAGTCCGGAGGGGAACACTGGGACCCTGACCAAACCAAGACGTTGATACGGGGGGCGGCCATGAACAACGCATCGAGCCGCAGCACACAGACCACATCGCAGCGAAAGAACGCATCCATGTGCCAGCACCAGCCAGCGTGCCCGTCAGCAGACTCCGCCGACCGGGAGGCCGCCAAGCCCGTGGCCAACCACCCGGAACAGGGCTGGAGCCTGCTGTGCAACGGCGTCCTGCTCTTCGAGGACACCGGTGAGCTGCTGCCGGACGGCCAGATCATCGCCCCGCACCGCCCGCTGGCGGCGGCGCAGGTGATGAAAGCGGCCTAGTCCGACGACAGCACGGAGTGAACGGAACGGAACAGAACGCAGAAGGGCCGGCCCGGGAATGATTCTCCCGGACCGGCCCTTCGTCATGCGGTCATGTCATACGAATATGTCATGTCACCGAACGGACACGGCGTCGTAGTGCCGTACGGCTCAGTTGTCGTACTCGTCCAGCGGCGGGCAGGAGCACACCAGGTTGCGGTCGCCGAAGGCACCGTCGATGCGGCGTACCGGCGGCCAGTACTTCTCCGCCGCCGTGACCCCGCCCGGGAAGACGGCCTCGTCACGGCTGTACGGGTGGTTCCACTCGCCGCCCAGCGCCGCCGCCGTGTGCGGGGAGTTGGCCAGCGGGTTGTCGTCCACCGGCCACTCGCCGCCCGCGACCCGCTCGATCTCGGCGCGGATGGCGATCATCGCGTCGCAGAAGCGGTCGATCTCGGCGAGGTCCTCGGACTCCGTCGGCTCGATCATCAGCGTGCCGGCGACCGGGAAGGACATGGTCGGCGCGTGGAAGCCGTAGTCGATGAGGCGCTTGGCGATGTCGTCCACGCTGACGCCCGTCGCCTTCGACAGCGGGCGCAGGTCGATGATGCACTCGTGCGCGACCAGGTTGCCCGGGCCGGTGTAGAGCACCGGGTAGTGCGGCTCCAGGCGCTTGGCGATGTAGTTCGCGCCCAGCACCGCCACCTGGGTGGCGCGCTTGAGGCCCTCGCCGCCCATGAGGCGCACGTACGACCAGGAGATCGGCAGGATGCCGGCCGAGCCCCACGGCGCCGCCGAGATCGGGCCGACGCCCGTCTCCGGGCCCGCGGTCGGCTGGAGCGGGTGGTTCGGCAGGTACGGGGCCAGGTGCGCCCGGACACCGACCGGGCCAACGCCCGGACCGCCGCCGCCGTGCGGGATGCAGAAGGTCTTGTGCAGGTTCAGGTGCGAGACGTCGCCGCCGAAGTGACCCGGCTTGGCCAGGCCCACCAGGGCGTTGAGGTTGGCGCCGTCCACGTAGACCTGGCCGCCGGCGTCGTGCACCTGGGCGCAGATGTCGGCGACGTGCTCCTCGAACACACCGTGCGTCGAGGGGTACGTGATCATCAGCACGGCGAGCTCGTCGCGGTACTGCTCGATCTTGGCGCGCAGGTCGGCCGCGTCCACCTCGCCGTCGTCGGCGGTCTTGACGACGACGACCTTCATGCCGGCCATCACGGCGCTGGCGGCGTTGGTGCCGTGCGCGGAGGACGGGATGAGGCAGACGGTGCGCTGCTCGTCTCCGTTCGCCCGGTGGTAGGCCCGGACGGCCAGCAGGCCGGCGAGCTCACCCTGGGAGCCGGCGTTCGGCTGGATGGAGACCTTGTCGTAGCCGGTGACCTCGCAGAGACGTTCCTCCAGCTCGGAGATGAGCGTGAGGTACCCCTCGGCCTGCTCGACCGGGGCGAAGGGGTGCAGCTGGCCGAATTCCGGCCAGGTGACCGACTCCATCTCGGTGGTCGCGTTGAGCTTCATGGTGCAGGAGCCCAGCGGGATCATGCCGCGGTCCAGCGCGTAGTCCTTGTCCGCCAGCTTGCGCAGGTAGCGCAGCATCGCGGTCTCGCTGCGGTGCTGGTGGAAGACCGGGTGCGCCAGGTAGTCGTCCGAGCGCAGCAGGCCCTCGGGCAGCGCCTCGGCGGTGGTCTCGTCGAGGGCCTCGATGTCGGCGCTCACGCCGAAGGCGGCCCAGACGGCCTCTACGTCGGCGCGCAGGGTCGTCTCGTCGCAGGAGAGGGAGACGAGGTCGGCGTCGACCTGGTACAGGTTGACCCCGCCCTCGCGGGCCGCGGCGACGACCTCGGCGGCCTTGCCGGGCACCCGGGCGGTCAGGGTGTCGAAGTACGAACCGTGCACGAGCTCGACCCCGCCGGCCGTCAGACCGGCCGCGAGCAGGGCCGCGTAGCGGTGGGTACGGCGGGCGATCGTCCGCAGGCCGTCCGGACCGTGGTAGACGGCGTACATGCCGGCCATGACGGCGAGCAGCACCTGCGCGGTGCAGATGTTGCTGGTGGCCTTCTCGCGGCGGATGTGCTGCTCACGGGTCTGCAGCGCCAGACGGTAGGCCTTGTTGCCGTCCGCGTCCACGGAGACGCCGACGAGGCGGCCCGGCAGCGAGCGGGCGTGCTTGTCCTGGACGGCCATGTAGCCGGCGTGCGGACCGCCGAAGCCCATCGGGACGCCGAAGCGCTGGGTGGTGCCGACCGCGATGTCCGCGCCGAGGGCACCCGGCGAGGTCAGCAGGGTCAGGGCGAGCAGGTCGGCGGCGACGGCGACGATCGCGCCGAGGCCGTGCGCCTGGTCGATGACCGGCTTGATGTCCCGTACGGCACCGGAGGCGCCCGGGTACTGGAGGAGCACACCGTAGACGCCGCGCTCCGCGACCTCGGCAGGGATGCCCTCGGACAGGTCGGCGACGACGATCTCGATGCCGATCGGCTCGGCGCGGGTCTCGATCACGGCGATCGTCTGCGGCAGCGCGTCGGCGTCGACGAGGAAGATGTTCCCCTTGGACTTGCCCACGCGGCGGGCCAGCGTCATGGCCTCGGCGGCCGCGGTGCCCTCGTCGAGCAGGGAGGCACCGGAGGTCGGCAGGCCCGTGAGGTCCGCGACGACGGTCTGGAAGTTCAGGAGCGCCTCGAGGCGGCCCTGCGAGATCTCGGGCTGGTAGGGCGTGTACGCCGTGTACCAGGCCGGGTTCTCCATCACGTTGCGCAGGATCACCGGCGGGGTGAAGGTCCCGTAGTAGCCGAGGCCGATCATCGGCGTCAGGACCTGGTTGCGGTCGGCGAGCGAACGCAGCTCGGCCAGCACCTCGGCCTCGGTCAGCGCCTCGGGCAGGTTCAGCGCCTCGGCGCTCTTGATCACATCCGGTACCGCGGCGGCGGTCAGTTCGTCCAGCGAGCCGTAGCCCACGTGGGCGAGCATCTTCGCCTGCGCCTCGGCATCCGGGCCGATGTGGCGCTGCTCGAAGGGGATCCCTCGCTCAAGCTGGGAAAGCGGAATGCGGTTGGCGGTCATGTACGGAGGCCTCCTGGGTCGTACGACCTGCGAGGGGCACCACGGCGCGGGCACCCGGACGGCCTCCCCCTCTGTCATCTCAACCTGAGAGCTTCACCGGAGTCGCGGGGATGGCCCGCGGATTCCGGCTTTCACCGTCGGTGAGGAGGGGAACCGGCACTGCGCACCCGGTACCCGCCCCTGCTTTCCAGAGTGGCCTCGTCACGTGCGGTACGTATGCCTGAGAGATTCCGGGGAGGATTTGCTCCTTCGGCGCCTCCGTCATGCTCACTCGGAGGACTCTCCCGCACAGGGTCAACAGCCGTCACCCAGCCTACCAGCGACGTTCTGGGACCTCCCTCGAGTGGCCCCCACCCCGGAAATGCACTTTTGTAGTCGTTACGGAGGAGTTGCGACCATATGGAGGGACCGTGCAGACCGACATCGATCCGCGCAGCCTGATCGGCCGCAAGGCGTTCGACCGCAACGGAACCAAGATCGGCACCGTCGACGAGGTCTACCTCGACGATGCCACGGGCGTGCCCGAGTGGGCCGCCGTCCGGACGGGCCTGTTCAGCCGGGACGCGTTCGTCCCGCTGGAACCGAGCGAGGTGGTCGACGACACCCTGCGGGTCCCCTTCGAACGCTCCCTGATCAAGGAAGCCCCGGACTTCGGCGTCGGCCGCCACCTCTCCCCCGAACAGGAGCTGCAGCTCTACCACCACTACGGACTGGACGTCTCCCTCCCGTCGGACATCCAGCGCGACTTCGGCCGCCTGGCGAACGGGGACGAAACCCCCTAGCCCTCTTCCGGTACGGGTGCCCCCACCGCGGGTTCCCCTACGAGGGGCAGCGGATCGGACGGCTCCAGCTCGGGGTCGTCCACCCGGAAGGTGCGCACCCGGCCCGGTGGAGATCCGGGCTGCTCGAACCGCACGGTCACCCTCCCGACCCCGCTGCCCTGCACCCACCCCGGCCCGTACACGGCGTGCCGTACGTCGCTCCCGGCCGCCCAGCGGCGTTCCCGGGCGGGCCCCGCCTCCCCGTCCGGCTCCGCGCCTTCGGGGGCCCCTGCGGGCCCACCAGGCCCTGCCGGACCAGCAAGGCCACCGGACCCGCCCGTCCCTCCGATCCCGCCCGTCCCTCCGGGCTCCGCAGCCCTGTCCTGCTCGGCGGCCACGTCCTCGCCCGCCGCGGCAGCCTCCGCAGCGGCTTCAGCAGCCGCCTCCGCCGCCATGGACTGCGCGAACAGGTCCTCCTGGGTGTAGTCCGCCAGCCCGGTCACGCCCACGCCCAGCAGCCGCACGCCGCCCGTGGTGTCCACCGCCTCCAGCAGCCGCGCCGCGGCCTCCCGCACCACCGCGGGGTCGTCGGTGGGCCCCCGCAGCGTCTCGGAGCGCGTCAGGGTCGAGAAGTCGTACCGCCGCACCTTCAGCACGATCGTGCGCCCCGAGTGCCCCGAGTCCCGCAGCCGGTGCACACACCGGTCGGCGAGTCTCTGCACCTCGTTCCGGATCCGCACCCGGTCGTGCAGGTCCACGTCGAAGGTGTCCTCGACCGACACGGACTTCGCGTCGCGCTCGGCGACCACCGGCCGGTCGTCCAGCCCCAGCGCCATCCGGTACAGCCCGACCCCGTGCGAGCGCCCGACCATCCGGACCAGCTCGTCCTCGCCGGCCTCGGCCAGCTCCCCCACGGTGGTGATCCCGGCCCGCCGCAGGTGCTCGCCGGTGGCCGGCCCCACCCCCGGCAGGGTCCGTACCGTCATCGGCGCGAGCAGGGCCCGCTCCGTGCCCGGCTCGATCAGCAGCAGCCCGTCCGGCTTGGCCTCCTCCGAGGCCACCTTCGCCAGCATCTTCGACCCCGCAAGCCCCACCGAGGCACTGAGCCCGGTCGCCGCCAAGATCTCCGCCCGCAGCCGCTGCCCCGTCTCCAGGGCGGATTCCGCGTCGAAGGCGGTTCCGCCCGCCTCCAGGTCCACGAAGGCCTCGTCGAGGCTGAGAGGCTCCACGAGCGGCGACAGCTCCCGCAGCAGCGCCATGACCAGGTCACTGACGGCCCGGTACAGGCTGAAGCGCGGGATCAGGCAGGCGCCGTTCGGGCAGAGCCGCCGCGCCTGGGCCATCGGCATCGCCGAGTGCACCCCGAAACGGCGCGCCTCGTAGGAGGCGGTGGCGACCACCCCGCGCGGCCCGAGCCCGCCGACGATGACGGCCTTGCCGCGCAGGCTCGGCTTCGACGCCTGCTCCACGGATGCGTAGAAGGCGTCCATGTCCAGATGCAGGATGGTCGGCGCGGCTCTCACAGCCCCGATGCTGCCCTACGCCACTGACAATCGGCCCGGGCCGGGCCCGGCGCCCGCGCGGCCGGGCCGGGGACCGGACTCAACCGGCCCTGTTGCGCCGGGCGGCCAGCTCGTCCGTCGGGTTGTGGCCGACCACCGTCTCGCCGGTGTCGACGCGCTCGCCGTGCAGCTGCGACAGCGCGTTCTCGACATCGCGCCAGACCACGCCCACGGCGATGCCGAAGATGCCCTGCCCGCCCTGGAGCAGGCTCACGACCTGGTCCGGCGAGGTGCACTCGTACACGGTGGCGCCGTCGCTCATCAGCGTCATGCGCTCGAGGTCCGCGAAGCCGCGGTCCCGCAGGTGCTGGACCGCGGTCCGGATGTTCTGCAGCGCCACACCGGTGTCCAGGAAGCGCTTGACGATCTTGAGGACCACCACGTCCCGGAAGCTGTACAGGCGCTGCGTGCCCGAGCCGTACGCGGGGCGCACCGTGGGCTCCACCAGCCCGGTCCGCGCCCAGTAGTCGAGCTGCCGGTACGTGATGCCCGCCGCGGCGCACGCCGTCGGACCCCGGTACCCGACCTGTTCGGGTGCCGGGTCCGCGCCGGCCGCCGCGACCGTCGCCGCCTCCGGCTGACGGCGCGCGGAACCTGCCGCGCTGCCGTGGAGCGGGTACGGCCCACCGTCACTCCGCACGGGGATGCCCCCGGTCGTACCGTCGCCCGTGACTCTCACGCCGACCCTCCGTCCTTGACCTGCCCCCTCGAAGGTAGGCAGTCACCAGGGGTGCGTCAACGATCGCCACACTCGGCACGCCGAGTGATAATCACCCTGAGAGTGGTTTCCCGTGCCCCATATCGGGGAAAGGCTAACCGAATGGGCTGTCACTCCCCGGGGACGGCACGGCCGACGGATCACTGCGGGCCGGTACCGAAGTCCTCCGGAGAGATCTGGTCGAGGAACTCGCGGAACTTCTCCACCTCGTCCTCCTGCTCGTCCGGAATGGCGATTCCGGCGTCGTCCAGCACGCCGTCGCTCCCGTAGATCGGCGTCCCCGTGCGCAGGGCCAGCGCTATGGCGTCGGAGGGCCGCGCGCTCACCTCGACCCCGCTGGCGAAGACGAGCTCCGCGTAGAAGACGCCCTCCCGCAGATCCGTGATCCGGACCTCGGTGAGCTCCTCGCCGATCGCCTCCAGCACGTCCTTGAACAGGTCGTGCGTCAGCGGCCGGGCAGGGGCCATGCCCTGCTGCGCGAAGGCAATGGCGGTCGCCTCCCCTGGTCCGATCCAGATGGGGAGGTACCGGTCGCCTCCCACTTCACGCAGGAGCACGATCGGTTGGTTGGAGGGCATTTCCACCCGGACACCCACAACGTCGAGCTCGTTCACACAGCAACCCTAGGACCTGCCCGGCAGGTTTGGGTAGTCGGGCCCCCCTCGAAGATCCTCGGGGTCAGTGCAGACGGACCCCGAGAGCCGTCTGCACCAAGGCCTCGTGGAGCCTTACGGAGAGTCCGGCGAGCTCTTTCATCGTGGCCTCGGCATGGGCCCTGGTCTGCGGGTTGCGGTGCCGCCGCAGCGGTGCCACGACCTGCTCCACCAAGCCCGCCTCCCGGTCGGCGGCGGCCTTCATGGCCCGCAGGTGCCGGGGCTCCAGCCCGAACCGGCCCAAATCCGCCACCAGACGGGCCACCGTGACCGCCTCGGCGTCGAACCCGCCGCCCGGAGCCTCGCCGATCAGCCCGTACGACTCCCAGTCGGCGAGCTGCGCCTCGTCCACCTCGGCCGCGGCCATCAGCTCGGCACGGCCCACCCGGGCCGCGGTCGGCCGCTCCCGGCCCACCTCGCCGTAGACGGCGGAAGGACTGCCCGGATCGACGGATTCCCCGTGCGCCGTGGGCGACGGGATACGGATCTGCTCGCCGCGGGCGAGCGCGTCCAGCTGTTCGCGGATGACCTTCAACGGCAGGTAGTGGTCCCGCTGCAGCCGCAGGATGCGGGCCAGCCGCTCGACGTCCTCCGTGCTGAACTTGCGGTATCCGGAAGGTGTGCGCCGGGGCTCGACCAGCCCCTCCGCCTCCAGGAAGCGAATCTTCGAGATCGTGACTTCGGGGAACTCGACGCGCAGCATGGTGAGCACCGTGCCGATGCTCACCAGCCGCCCGGCCGAGCCGACGGTGCCGGCGGTGCCGCTCTTGGGGGCACCGCCGGTCGGGGTACGCAGCATGGGACCTTCCCTCTGGGGATCCCCGGGCCGAGTCCGGGGTGGGGGTCCCCCCAGGCGGAGCCTAGGGGGCGGTCAGACGCCCCGCAGGCTCGCGTAGAAGACCAGCCGGTACTTGCCGATCTGCACCTCGTCGCCGTTGTGCAGGGCGACCGAGTCGATCGGCTCACGGTTGACGTACGTGCCGTTGAGGCTGCCCACGTCGGCGACGGTGAAGCCGCCGTCCTGGCTCCTGCGGAACTCGACATGCCGCCGGGAGACCGTGACGTCGTCCAGGAAGATGTCGCTCTGCGGGTGCCGGCCCGCCGTGGTCAGCTCACCGTCCAACAGGAAGCGGCTGCCGGAGTTGGGTCCGCGCCGCACGATCAGCAGGGCGGAACCCGGAGGCAGAGCTTCCACCGCGGCCTGGGCCTCGGGGGACAGCGAGGACGACACGTGCTGTTGTCCCGACACCTCGGCCTCGTAGGCCTCGAGGCCCGAGATCGAGATGGTGGACGTGGTCTCCGAGGCACGCTCCGGCGTCAGACCCGCCCGCAGCGGCGCGCCACAGTTGGAGCAGAACCGGCTGGCCGCATCGCTACGGTGTCCGCACCTGCTGCAAACCTGCTCGGCCGACATGGACGGCTCCTCGCGCCGCGGCTGCCCCGCGGAGGCATTGGTGGCATACGGGTCGGGGGCAAACCCTCCACCCGAACTTGAGGTTGATGGTTCACCAAAACCTATGCGTCCGGAACCGGCAGGGTCAACAGACGACGCGCCCTGCGCGCCCGAAACATCCCCCGCGCCGGCGACCTCGTCACGGAAGAGCGGCCGGTCGCCCTGCCCTTCCACCTCCCCCTGCCCCGCGCGGTGCTTCGCTGCACCGTCCTCGCGGTTCTTCTTTCCGAACAACTTCTCAAACAACTTCACGGGCGATTCCCCTTGAACGAAACAGACCCGCCCGTGGGGCAGGACGAACTCCGAATGCACACACCTGCCGACCCGGACATTCTCACAACGTCCGTAACCACCAGACAGTTTCCACCACGCAGCACGACTTCAGCGCGCCGACCCCCCGCAGGCACCAGCCCGCGTGAGCCCGTCCGCTCCCCGTCCCGCATCACGACGATGACGACCGAGCGTAGTCAGGCTGCTTCGCAGCCCGCAAGGCATCCACAACGATCTTCGCCGACCGTGTGACGGCGACGGTGGCCTGTTCCTTCTCCAGCGTCTGCACGACACCGCCGGGAATGTTCAGAGCAGGCTCCAGATCCTGCGCCTTGCCGATCACCTTGAACTCATAAGGCTGTGTGATCTTCTTACCGTCGATCCCGATCCCGCCGCCCTCGTCCGAGAAGAACGAGCCCGCCACGATGCGCACACCGTTGATCTGGATCGCCTCGGCCCCGGCCGCCCGCAGCTCCTGGAGGGTGTCCAGCAGCTGGTCCGACTGCACCTGGCCCTTGGGATCGGTGATCTTCAGCGTGATGCCCGGCCCCTGCGCTGCCACCGTACCGGCCAGGATCCCGAGTTGGCGTTCCTTCTCGATCGTCTGCCGCCGGGCCTCCTCGGCCTGGTTGGAGCTGCTCTCCAACTCCTTGCGCTGATCCTCCAGCTGCTGCTTCTCGTCCTCCAGGCGCTTGGTCCGCCCGTCGAGCTCGTCGAGGATCCGTACGAGGTCCTCCTGACGGGCCCCGCGCAGTGCGCTGGAGTCGCTGTTCGACCGCACCTGGATGGCCAGGCCCAGCCCGAGGACGAACAGGAGCAGCGCCACGATCAGTTGGGCCCGGCTCACCCGCGGCGGCCACAGCCCCTCCGCCAGCCGCTGCCGGCCGGTCTGCCCGGGCTCGGCGGCGTTGGCGGCCGCAGCCGCCGCGTCTGCGGTGGTTTGAGTGGGTTCGGGGGGCCGGGCCGGCTGGGCCAGCCCGGCGGGCTGTGCCTCGCGCTGCGCGTCCTGCTCCGGCCGGTCCTGCGGCGGCAGCTCCGAGCCCATCGGCTCCTCGGGCGGATTGTCGTTCGTACTCATCGGCCTCACGCCCGGAACACGTGCCGGCGGATGGCCGCGGCGTTGGAGAAGATGCGGATGCCGAGGACCACGACGACACCGGTCGACAGCTGCGAGCCGACGCCCAGCTTGTCACCGAGGAAGACGATCAGCGCGGCCACGACCACGTTCGACAGGAACGACACCACGAAGACCTTGTCCACGAAGATGCCGTCCAGCATCGCGCGCAGGCCCCCGAACACCGCGTCCAGCGCCGCCACCACGGCGATCGGCAGATACGGCTCGACGACGGCCGGCACTTCGGGCCGGACCAGAAGCCCGACCACCACTCCGGCCACCAGGCCCAGTACCGCGATCACGATGCACCCTTCTTCGGCTCTTCTGCTGTAGCTGAACGTACGGTCAGGCTCGACGCGGCCGGCAGCCGCAGCTCGTCCGCGGGGGACAGGGTGTAGCGGATCCCGTAGTTCTCCTGCAGCGCGTGCAGGTACTGGCCGTCCGGGGAGTCCTGGAACGTGGTCCCGAGCCGCTTCTTGTCCCCCACCGCCAGCACCTCGTACGGCGGTACCAGCGGCCTGTTGTCGACCAGTATCGCGTCACCCGCGGCCCTGATCGCCGACAGCGCCGTCAGCCGCTGCCCGTTGATCGAGATGGCCTCGGCCCCCGACTGCCACAGCCCGTTGACGATCTTCTGCATGTCCCGGTCACGAAGCCTGCCGGTGTCCGAGAACCCGGCGTTCTCGCGCGGCTTGCCACCGCCGCCCGACGAGGAGCCCTTGGCGTCGTCCACGACCAGCTTGACCCCCGGACCCCGGGCCTCCGTGGCACCGGCCAGCAGCGCCACGAGCTGCCCCTGGTCACCGCCGTGCTGCTTGAGCGCCTCGCGCTGGCGGCTCGCGACGTTCGCCCGCAGCCGCTCGATGTCCCGCTCCAGACCGTCCGCGTGCTCGTCGGCTCGCTGCACCCGGTCGATCAGCTCCTGCCGCTCCTTGGCCAGCACCGGCGCGGCTACCCGCGCCTGGGCGGCACCGAGGGTGACGACCATGGCGGCGAGCACGAGCCCGGCGGCGAGCGCCAGCTTGGCCTTGAGGGTGCGCGGCAGCCCCGCCGTACCCTCCGCCTCACGCCGGGCCGACGC
This sequence comes from Streptomyces sp. NPDC031132, assembly GCF_055570595.1. NCBI lineage: Bacteria > Bacillati > Actinomycetota > Actinomycetes > Kitasatosporales > Streptomycetaceae > Streptomyces > Streptomyces sp. NPDC031132. The sequence continues at coordinate 3,639 of NZ_JBVIGX010000008.1, read as the reverse complement.
CTCCGCGTAGCCCTCGTCGAGACTGTGGTCCATCACGTGCGTCAGCAGCGACATGGATGCGTCCGGGCGCGCGGGAGGCGCCGGCGCCGAACTCCGGTTGTGGGGCGGCTGCGACATGCCGCTCATCGTCGCATGTCGGCGCCGCCCACACCGAATGCGCCCGTCCGGTGGACAGGGAGCAACGCGCTCCGCTCCCGGCCCACCGGACTGCGCTGGTCCGCCACGTGTACGGCTGCGCTCAGTGCCCGGCGCCGTCCACCACGCCCGCCCACTCGTCCAGCAGCGCCTGCGCGGACGCGTCGTCGGGACCTTCGGCCCACAGGTGCGTGACCGCCTCCGCCGGGTCCGGCAGGACCAGCGCCCACCGCCCGTCGGCCTCGACCACCCGCACACCGTCGGTGGTGTCCACCTGCCGGTCCCCGGCCGCCTCCACGACCCGCCGCATCACGAGCCCCTTCACCGCCCACGGGGTCGGTACGTCCCGCTTGAGTACATGGGCTCGCGGTATCCGCGCATCGATCTGACTCAGGGTGAGCTGCGTCCGCGCCACCAGACCGATCAGCTGGACGAAGGCCGCCGACCCGTCGAAGACGCTGCTGAACTCCGGGACGATGTATCCGCCCCGGCCGTCCCCGCCGAAGATCGTGTTCTCCGCCCGGCCCACCCGCGTCAGGTCGTCGGCCGCGGTCGTCGTCCACTCCACCTGCGTCCCGTGGTACGCCGCCACCTGCTCGGCGATACGGGTCGTGGTGACCGGAAGCGCCACCTTGCCGCTGCGCTTCTCCGCGGCCACGAGGTCCAGCAACACGAGCAGCGCCCGGTCGTCCTCGATGATCCGCCCGCGCTCGTCCACCAGGGAGATGCGCTCCCCCACCGGGTCGAACCGCACCCCGAACGCGGCCCGCGCCGAGGCCACGATCTCCCCGAGCCGCACCAGCCCGGCCCGCCGGGACTCCGCGGTCTCCGTCGGCCTGGTCTCGTCGAGCCCCGGATTGATCGTCAGCGCGTCCACGCCGAGCCGGCCCAGCAGGCTCGGCAGGACCAGCCCGGCACTGCCGTTGGAGGCGTCCACGACCACCTTGAGCCCGGAATCGGCGATCCCGGTCGTGTCCACCCGCCGCAGCAGCGAGCCCGTGTACGCGTCGAAGACGCTGCCCGGGAACTGGAGGTCGCCGATCTCCCCCGGGAACGCCCGTCGGTACTCCTGCCGCGCGTACACCCGGTCCAGCTTGCGCTGCTGTTGGAGCGAGAGGTCCGCTCCCCGCTCGTCGAGGAACACGATGTCGACGGAGTCGGGCACCCCGGGCGAGGTCCGCAGGACGATCCCGCCGGCGCTGCCGCGCGCGGTCTGCTGCCGCGCCACGGGCAGCGGTACGTTCTCCAGGTCGCGGACGTTGATCGCGCTGGCCTGCAGCGCCGAGATCACGGCCCGCTTGAGCGCTCTCGCGCCACGGGAGTGGTCTCGGGCCGTGGTGACCGTCGCCCCCTTCTTCAGGGTGGTCGCGTACGCGCCGGCGAGCCGGACCACCAGCTCGGGCGTGATCTCCACGTTCAGGATCCCGGTGACGCCTCGTGTGCCGAAGAGGTGCGCCTGCCCGCGGGACTCCCAGATCACCGACGTGTTGACGAAGGCACCGGCCTCGATCGTCTTGAAGGGGTAGACCCGCACGTTCCCCTGAATGATCGATTCCTCACCGACCAGACACTCGTCACCGATGACGGCCCCGTCCTCGATCCGGGCCGCCCGCATGATGTCGGTGTTCTTGCCGATGACGCAGCCGCGCAGATTGCTGTGCTGCCCGATGTAGACGTTGTCGTGGATGACGGCCCGGTGCAGGAAGGCCCCGCTCTTCACGACGACGTTGGACCCGACGACCGTGTGCTCGCGGATCTCCGCGCCCGCCTCGACCTTGGCGTAGTCACCGATGTACAGCGGCCCGCGGAGCACGGCGTCGGGGCTCACCTCGGCGCCTTCGGCGATCCACACGCCGGGAGAGATCTCGAAGCCGTCCATCTCGACCTGGACCTTGCCCTCGAGTACGTCGGCCTGCGCCTTGACGTAGCTCTCGTGCGTGCCGACGTCCTCCCAGTAGCCCTCGGCCACGTAGCCGTAGATCGGCCGGCCTTCCTTCATCAGCTGCGGGAAGACATCGCCGGACCAGTCCACCGGAACATCCGGGTCCACGTAATTGAAGACCTCGGGCTCCATGACGTAGATACCGGTGTTGACGGTGTCCGAGAACACCTGCCCCCACGTCGGCTTTTCGAGGAAGCGCTCGACCTTTCCTTCCTCGTCCACGATCGTGATGCCGAATTCCAGCGGGTTCGGCACCCGGGTCAGGCACACCGTGACGAGTGCGCCCTTCTGTTTGTGGAAGCGGATGAGGTCGGTGAGGTCGAAGTCGGTGAGTGCATCGCCGGAAATGACGAGGAAAGCATCATCCTTCAAGGCCTCCTCGGCATTCTTCACACTGCCGGCAGTGCCGAGTGGCTTCTCCTCATTGGCATAGGTGAGCTCCATTCCGAGCTCCTCGCCGTCACCGAAGTAGTTCTTGACGAGTGACGCCAAGAACTGGACGGTAACAACGGTCTCGCTGAGCCCATGCCGCTTGAGCAGCCTGAGCACGTGCTCCATGATCGGCCGGTTGGCCACCGGCAGGAGCGGCTTGGGCATGCTCGAGGTCATGGGGCGAAGGCGAGTGCCTTCGCCACCGGCCATCACGACGGCCTTCATGTCGGAAGAGTCCTCCTTGAGAGACGACGTTCTCGCCGACCTCACCCGCCCCGGACGGTGACTCCGCAAATCTTCCGCGTCAGCCGGGCGCCGAGCGAGCTCAATCGGCCGCGGCGTCCGCCTTCACGAGCCGGCGGACTTGCACCACGTAAAGGATTCCTGCCCACCAGTAGAGGGTTGTACCCCATCCGGCGAACGCCCATCCGAAAACTGCCCCCATCCAGGCCAACCAACCCGTACCGTCACTGAGCAACAGCAGGGGGAAGGCGTACATGAGGTTGAAGGTCGCGGCCTTGCCGAGGAAGTTGACCTGCGGCGGCGGATAGCCGTGGCGGCGCAGGATCCAGACCATGACCAGCAGCATCAGCTCACGGGCGATCAGCGCCCCGGTCAGCCACAACGGGAGAATCTCTCGATAGGTCAGGCCGAAGAGCGTGGAGAGGATGTACAGCCGGTCCGCGGCCGGATCCAGCAGCCGGCCGAGGCTGCTGATCTGATTCCAGCGCCGTGCCAGCTTCCCGTCGAGGTAGTCGCTGACCCCGCTGAGCATGAGGACCGCCAAGGCCCAGCCGTCGTGCTCCTCCAGAATCAGCCAGAGGAACACGGGCACGCCGACGAGGCGAGCCATGCTCAGAATGTTCGGAATGGTGAAAATTCGGTCCGTCTGAACCCGAGTCTCCTGGACCTCCACCCGGGGGCCTCCACTGTTGAACGTACGAACGATGCCTCCTGACCCTACAGGAAGCGGCACCGGCCCTGAACGCAGAAAAGCCCCGTACCGGATCCCGGTACGGGGCTTTTCCACAATGATTGTTCGGCGGCGTCCTACTCTCCCACAGGGTCCCCCCTGCAGTACCATCGGCGCTGAAAGGCTTAGCTTCCGGGTTCGGAATGTAACCGGGCGT
>NZ_JBVIGX010000007.1:337437-338854 GCF_055570595.1 Streptomyces sp. NPDC031132 | reverse complement strand
ATGGGGTGGGCAACAACCCACTGGGGGGAAGACGGATCGGCCCGCGAAAAAGACGGCTAACGCCGAGTGGGACGGGTGTCCGCCGCCGTGCGGGACGACCCCGGCGCCGGACCGGTTCAGGCGAGGGTGATCTTGTCGCCCTCGACGGATATCTTCGCCGCTGCCAGCGGACGGGTGGCGGGGCCTCCGGCGACCGTACCGTCCGCGATCTTGAAGAGGCTCTGGTGGCAGGGGCAGACGATGTTTCCGTCCTTCACCGTCGCGACCGAGCAGCCCTGATGCGTGCAGGTCGCCGAGAAGGCCTTGAACTGCCCCGCCATCGGCTGGGTGACCACCACCTTCTGGTCCTTGAACACCTTGCCGCCGCCGACCGGGATCTCAGACGTCTGCGCGAGCGCCTGCCCGCCGCCGCCGGCGCCGCCGTCGGCACCGCCGGTGCCACCGCCCGTCGAGGGGGCGGCGGCCGGCGCGTTGTCGGCTGCTGCGTCCGACCCGCCGTCGTTGCCGCAGCCGCTCAGGACGGTGCCTGCCAGCGTGGCGGCGCCCGCCGCGAGAACCGTGCGCCGACGCGTGGTGTCACCCATGGCCGTATCTCCTTCTCGTACCGGAAGCGGGCCGGAGCATCCCTTGCCACTCCAGCCTCAGCAGGAACACGCAGGGAAGCGGCGGACGGTTCAACGCGTCCCCCGCGGATTTCCGGCCGAACCGGAGGGCGGGTTGCTGCGTGTCCAGGGTGTGACTACGACATCCTCCGACCTGCGCGCCCGAGCGGCCGAGTACGCACTCCTGCCGCTGCGCCTCTTCCTCGGCATCACCTTCGTCTACGCCGGTCTGGGCAAGCTGACCGACGCGGCGTTCCTCTCCGCCGCCGGTGACGGCTCGATCGGACAGCAGATGGAGGCCGTACGGGACTCGGCCGCTCTCCCCGGGCTGATCGAACTCTCGTCGCAGAGCCCGGTGGGCTTCGGCATCGCAATGGCCCTCGGTGAACTGGCCGTCGGGCTGGGCGCCCTGGCGGGCCTGCTGACCCGGGTCGCGGCCCTCGGCGGCGCCCTGATCTCGCTGAGCCTGTGGCTGACCATCAGCTGGCCGACCACCCCGTACTACTACGGCAACGACCTGGCGTACCTGGTGGCCTGGACCCCGCTGATCCTCGCGGGAGCCCCTGCACTCTCCCTCGACGCGCTGCTGCACCGCCGGCGGCGCGGGTCGGCCTCGGCGCACGCGAGGTCCAGGCGGAACCCGGCCACCGCCGTCCCGTCCTGAACCGCCGGCGGTGCCTCGTCGGATCGGGCTGCGTCAGACCCCTTGGCCGCGGCGCCGCGGGGCCGAGTCGAGCAAGGGCCGGACACCGCGCCCGGGGGGTCTTACGTGGGTGTCGAGAGTGGGAGCAGCGGAGAGGGCCTCAGGTTCGTGT
>NZ_JBVIGX010000007.1:309523-337427 GCF_055570595.1 Streptomyces sp. NPDC031132 | reverse complement strand
GACAGGAGGAACCCGGACACCGCCGTCCCGGCCGGAACCGCGGGCGGTGTCGTGGCGGATCGAACCGCCCCACACCCCCCCTCCACCACCCCTCCCCGCCGCGTCGAGCAGGGCCCACACGCGGCGCCCGTCGGGCCCGACGTCGCTGCCGCAGCTGACAACGGTGCGCAGCGCCGCGAGTTCGGTGAGGACGGCGCCCCCCTCGTCGGGGGCGGCACCGGCCACGTGGCTGAGCGCGACGGCGAGGATGCGGTGGTCCTGGTCGGCGAGGTGGACGCTGACCCGTTTGCCGCCGTCGGCGACCGCGGCGTCGACGAGACGCCGTACGGCGCTCTCGAGGTCCGGCTCGTCGAGGTGTGCGTACCCCCAGGCCCGGACCGTGGCCGTCGCCTGCGCGCCGGCTTTCCTCGCGGCCCACGGGTCCGCGCGGAACGTCAGCCCGGCGGTCTGCCGGTTGCGGATCTCCATCCGCGGGCGGGCCCGGTCCGGCGGCACGTTCGACCCGCCCGCCTCTGCCGGTGTCGTAGTCATGCGAACACGCTACGCGCACGGACGGACTCTCCGAAAGGCCCGCAGGACCGGAGGGGTTGGCGGACGGTGGTGATGCGGACGGAGGTGGTGCGGCCGCACACGCGGCGCACCTGGCGGAGACTGACACCGATGGCGGCGGGCACCGCCGGGCGGCCACGCGCACGGGCCGACCGGCCGGCCGCCCGCTCAGCCCAGCGTCACGGTGACCAGCGCCGCGGTGACGGTGATCGCCGCGCAGGTCAGCAGTAACGGCCGTCCGGTGGTCAGCACCCAGCCGATACCGCGGCATCGGCTGGTACCCGATGCCGGGTCCTCCCGTAAGGCCGTGCCGTCAGCGCCCGCCGTCGGGCGCACGGTGGCGGCGGCATCGCGCAGGAGGACGCACTGGCCGCACTCCTCCGTGCCGTGGAGGGACGAGTCGGAGTCGATCCAGTACGCGCCGTTGAGCTCTGCGAAAGAAACTTCGGGGGACACGACTGGACGCGTAGAAGCTTCCATGACCGCCAAACGGACCGCCCGCAGCGGAAGCAACGGTGATCACCGCATCCGAGACCGGATCGTCACCGGAAATCCGTCCGGCCGGGCCGAAATCCGGTCTCGGCCGAGCCGACCCCGTACGCCTGCGCCACCGTTCGACGTGCGCGGCGCGGCGGGCCGGTCGGCCGCCATGCGCCGCGCCCAGGGAAAGGACCTGGCACGGCTCGAGGTCCTCCTCGGGCGGCGGGCTGCCGCCTCGGAGTGATGTCCGGATCCTGCAGATGCCCGTCATTGCGGACGCACGGGCCGGGCCCGGATATTGGGGTCATGAACTCCCGCTCGTACTCCCCCGTCTCCGGCCCCCATGTGGTCGTGTTCGCGATGTTCCCCGGGATCGACGCGCTCGACGTGACGGGCCCGGCCGAGGTCTTCGCCATGACGAACCTCGTGCTGGGGACCGGACACTCGGGTCTCGGCGGCGGCTACGAGGTGCACCTGGCCGGTGAGCGGCGCGGCCCCGTGGAGACCTCCGCCGGAGTCCGCCTGCACGTGGAGGAACTGTTCTGCGAGCAGGGGACGATCGACACGCTGGTGGTGCCGGGCCGGATCCGGATCGGCGCCGACGGCCCCGAACCGCAGGTCGATCCCGGCGTGGTGGCCTGGCTCCGCGAGGCCGGTCCGGGCGCGGGCCGGATCGCCTCGGTGTGCGTGGGCGCGCAGGTGACCGCCGCCGCAGGTCTGCTCGACGGCCACCGGGCGACCACCCACTGGGCCACCGCCGAACGGTTCGCCGCGGACCATCCCGCCGTCGAGGTCGACCCCGATCCCATCTTCGTCCGCTCGGGCCGGATGTGGACCAGCGCCGGCATCACCTCGTCCATGGACCTCGCCGTGGCCCTCGTGGCCGAGGACCACGGCGACGAGGTCGCCCTCGAAGTCGCCCGCATCATGGTCATGTACCTCCAGCGGCCCGGCGGCCAGAGCCAGTTCAGCGTGCCGCTCGCCCACCCTGCCGGCAGCCGTGACGACCTGCGCGAGCTGCGGCGGTGGATCGGCGAGCACCTGGACGCCGACCTGTCGGTGCCCGCGCTCGCCGCGCGGATGTCCATGAGCGAGCGGCACTTCGCCCGCGTCTTCCGGGCCGAGACCGGCAGCACGCCCGGCGCCTACGTCGAGAGGATGCGGCTGGAGGCGGCCCGCCGGCTCCTGGAACGCACCTCGCGCCTCGCGCCCGACATCGCCCGCGCCTGCGGCTTCGGCTCGGTCGAATCCCTGCACCGGGTCTTCCGCGACCGGCTGGACACCTCTCCCGGCGCGTACCGCAGCCGCTTCCGCACCGCCGCCTGAACCCCACCGAAACCACGCCGCGCCCGGGGCACACCGGGTGCGGCGGCGATCCCGCACGCCCTCGACCACCTTGGAGCCACCACCGTGAAGTTCTCCGCCACCCACATCGGCACCGCCACGGTCCTGCTGGAGATCGCAGGTCTGCGCCTGCTGACCGACCCGGTCTTCGACCCCGCGCCCGCCGAGTACCGCCACGATCCGGTCGTCCTGCGCAGCACGGCCGGCCCGGCGGTCGCCCTCGCGGACCTGCCGCCGATCGACGCCGTGCTCCTCAGCCACGACGACCACCCCGACAACCTGGACGCCGCCGGCCGCACCCTGCTCGCCGGCCGGCCCGTCCTGACCACGCAGAGCGGCGCGGGCCGCCTCGGCGACGGTGCCGTCGGCCTGGCGCCGTGGGCCACGCACGAGCTCACCGTGCGCGGTACGACCCTGCGCATCACCGCCACCCCGGGCGTGCACGGGCCGGTCGGCGACGTCATCGGCTTCGTCATCGAGGCCGAGGGCGACGAGGAGGGCGAGGGCGAGGCCGTCTACCTCTCCGGCGACACCGTCTACGTCGACGAACTCGACCGGATCGCCGAGCGGTTCAGCATCGGCACCGCCTTCCTCCACCTCGGCGCGGCCCGGATCGCCGCCTTCGGCGACGGCCGGCTCATCACCATGGACGCCGCCCAGGGCGCGGCCCTGACCCGCTCGCTGGGCGCCCGTACGGCCGTCCCCGTGCACTACGCGTCGTGGGAGCACTTCAGCGAGGACCGCGCCGGGATCACCGCCGCCTTCGCCGCGGCCGGCGTCGGCGAGCGCCTGCGCTGGCTCACACCCGGCGCTCGGGAAACCCTCGGCTGAGTCGGGCGGAGAGGACGGGCGCGGGGGCGGTTCAGGCGGCCTTGAGGGCCGCGGCGCCGAAGGACACGTTGAAGCGGTCGCACCAGATGGTGACGCTCGAGTAGTCGGCGAGGTTCACGTCGGCCGGGATCTCGTAGTTCTGGTCGCCCTTGTTGCCCTTGAGCTTGCCCAGGCTGACGTACTTGCCGTCGTCGAAGACGAACCAGCCGTCCGCGCCCTCCTTGACCGGCGCGTCGGTCAGCCACACGCGCAGGTCGGGGCCGCTGCTGGTGTCGAGGTTCTCCAGGCGGAGCGTGCGCGAGCCGTCGGGCAGCTTGATGAGCTTCACCGTGCCGGTGGTGCTGTGCTCGTGGCTGATCAGGGAGCCCTGGGCAACGATCTGCGGTCCCGGCGCCGGGGCGGCCCCCGGCCGCGAGGAGCCGGGCCCCGGGGCGGTGGAGGCAGTGGGCAGCGCCTCGTTGACCGTGGAGTTCTGCCAGAGCTTCCACGGCTGGGCCCAGTACAGCCCGGCGCCCAGCACCAGCACGGCCGCGATCAGCACCCAGGTCAGCAGCCGGCGGCGCCGCGGGCGCTTCCCCGGCGCCGTACCCGCCCCGGCCTCGACCCCGGTCCCGGCACCCGTCCTCGTCATGACAGCCCCTCTTCGTCGATGCGTTCCTTCGTCATTCAACGCGGGCGGGTGATCCGAGCGCCAGGATCCCCTGATGACGGAAGTCTTACGTCCGCCGCAGGCCGGGCGGTACGACGGCGCTCCGGCGGCCGTCGATCCGGGCGGCCGGCGTGCCGCGTGACAGACTGCTTCCTTGATCGCGGGGGCATCGGGCGCCCGTGCACGGTGAATTGGGAGAGTAGTGCGCAAGGCGAAGTGGGCGGCTGCGGCTGCCGGTGTGGTGCTGTTGGTCGCGGGTTGCGGCGGCGAGGGCGGTACGGACAAGGGCAAGGGCGGCGACGCGCCCGCGTCCGGTTCCTCGGCCCCGGCGGCCGGTGCGGGGGCCGGCTCGGGCGGCTCCGGCGCCCTGGATGCCGCCGCGGTGAAGAAGGAGATCGAGGCTGCGGCCACGGCGGCCGGTTTCACCGAGAAGCCCGGTGACGACGTACCGGCGAACCTGAAGTCCTGCATGGTCTCCTGGACCGCGGACAGCAAGAAGGTCTCCGATTCCAGGAAGTCCTACGACGCCACGGTCGCGACCCTGGCCAAGGGCGGCTGGAAGGAGACCCGGACAGTCGATCAGCCGGCCGCCGTCATCAAGGCGCTCGACAAGAGCGGCTGGAGCGTGAAGGCGAGCCACCAGGGCAAGGCGGGCGCCCTGCTGGTCGTCTCGTTCATCGCCACGGACAACGGTCCGACGTGCGCGAAGGCCTTCCAGGAAGACCTCGCGAAGAACAAGCAGTAACCTCCCACCTCCTCCCTCCCCCTGCCTCGCCGGGCGGGGTGTACCTGGGTACACCCTGCCCGGCAACCAGGTGCAGTGGCTGCGGCCTCGGCTGAAGGCATCGTCGACGGCGTAGCAGTTCGACCCCTGACGGAGGCTGAGGACATGGGGAACGCCGATGGACAGACCCTGGCGAGACCGGACGCGGACGGAGCGGCGCGCGGCGCCGGGCCGGGCGGCCGCGTCACGGCGAAGGCGGCGGTGTTCCTCGCCGTCGCCTTCCTGGCGGCGGGAGCCCTGGGCGCCGCCCAGGCGGGGACGCCGATCCCCACCGAGGTCGTCCAACTGACGCAGTTCGGACCGGCGCTCGGAGTCGCGGTCGTTGCGCTGCTCTGGCCGGGCGAGATCCGGAGTCTGCTCGCCGGGGCGCTGCGGGGCGGCGGACGCCACGGCGGTCGCGGTGTCCTGCTGCTCGCCACTGCGCCCCTGATCGTCGCCCTCTGTGCGACGGCGTACGGCGTCGTCACCGGGGACGTCCGGTTCACCGGCCCGAGCGCGCTGGGCCACCCCTTCGCCGTGATCGTGGTGGCGCAGTTCATCGGTGCGTGCGGCGAGGAGCTCGGCTGGCGTTGTCTGCTCCAGCCGCTGCTCCGGACGCGCTGCGGCCCGCTCGCGTCGTCGGTCACGGTGGGTCTGCTGTGGGGCGTCTGGCACGTTCAGGTCTTCGCGCAGGACCCGGCGTACGCGGGGGCGTTCCTCGTTGCGACCGTCTCCCTTTCGGTGGTGCTGGGGTCGGCTTTGGAACGGCTCGGCGGGTCACGGCTGTTGTTCGCCGGAGGATTTCATATGCTGATCAACTTGGGTCTGTTGCTGTTCATGGACGAGGAATCAGGAGCTGTTCTCCCGATGGTGCTGTTTGCCCTGGCCGCTGTTGCGGCGGCTGTCGTGTGGGCCCCGGGGGCCAAGCGGGCTGCGGGTCCGGCGCGTTGACGCAGGACACGGTGAGGGCTCGCCCGGTCGCTCGGCCCTGGTCCGCCGTCGTGCGCTGCCAGCTGCTGAGCCTGCTCGCCCTCGCCGCGTCCTGCGTCGGCGGGCTCGTGGTGATCGCCCTGCTGCTCCTGCCGGTCGGAGCCGGATTCCCGCTGCTGCCGCCGGCCGCGAGGGCACTGCGCGCCCTGTCGAACCGCTCCCGCCGGTGGGCCACCGGCTGGAGCGGCGCCCGGATCAGCCGGCCCGAGCCGTTGACCGTGGACCGCACCGCGGCCCCCCGTACGAGGGTCGCGGCGGTCCTCGGCGACCAGGGGTTCTGGCGCGACCTCGTCTGGGCCTGGCTGGAACCGCTGGTCGGCGGGCTGCTCGTTGCCGTTCCCCTCGCGCTCGTCGAGTACGGGGCGTTCGGCGCGCTGGTGCAGCCGCTGGTGTGGCGGCGGCTGGGCGACGGCAACTGGTATGCGTTCATTCCGGTGCACAGCACCCCGACGATGCTTGCCGCGCTGGTACTGGGCCTCGCGTTCATCGCCGCCGGCGTGTACGGCGCACCGGCGGTGCTCCGGCTCCATGCACGCTGGAGCCGGTCGCTGCTGTCCGCACCGCGCGCCACCGAACTCACGCGACGCGTCACGCAGTTGACCGACACGCGCACGGAGGCCCTGGACATCCAGGCGGCGGAGCTGCGCCGCATCGAGCGGGACCTGCACGACGGTGCCCAGGCCCGCCTGGTCGCGCTGGGTATGGCTCTGGACCGGGCGGCCCAGCTGATCGACACCGATCCGGCGGCCGCCCGCGGCCTGTTGACGGACGGCCGGGAGACCTCCGCCCGGGCCCTGCAGGATCTACGGGAGCTGGTCCGGGGCATCCATCCCCCGGTGCTGGCCGACCGCGGCCTCGGGGACGCCGTCCGGTCGCTGGCGCTCGACAGCTTCCTCGACGTGGACGTCGACAACCGGCTGCCGGGCCGGCTGCCGGCGCCGGTCGAGTCCGCCGCGTACTTCGCGGTGAACGAGCTGCTGGCCAACGCGGCGAAGCACTCCGGGGCCCGGCGCGTCAGCGTGCTCCTGGAGCACCACGAGGGTGCGCTGCTGCGGATCGCGGTCGTCGACGACGGCCGGGGCGGTGCGGACGACTGCGCCGGTGGCACCGGACTGCGCGGCGTCCGCCGCCGGTTGGGTACGTTCGACGGCAGCCTCGTCCTGCACAGCCCGCAGGGCGGCCCGACCACCGTGACGATGGAGATTCCATGCGTGTTGTCCTCGCCGAAGACCTCTTCCTGCTGAGGGAGGGGCTGGTGCGCACGCTCCAGGAGCACGGTTGCGAGGTGGTGGCGGCCGTGGACAACGGCCCGGCCCTGCTGCGGGCGTTGCTGGCGGAGGCGCCGGACGTCGCGGTGGTCGACGTACGGCTGCCGCCGACGTTCACCGACGAGGGTCTGCAGGCAGCACTGGAAGCGCGGCGCCGGCGCCCGGGTCTGCCCGTCCTCGTGCTGTCCCAGTACGTCGAGCAGCTCTACGCGAACGAGCTGTTGGCGGACGGCGCCGGGGGCATCGGCTATCTGCTCAAGGACCGGGTGACCGACACCGGGCAGTTCGTCGACGCGGTGCGCCGCGTGGCGGCCGGCGGTACGGCCATGGACCCGCAGGTCATCGCGAAGCTGCTGGCGCGCGGTGACGCCCGCGGGCTGACGGACGGGCTGACCGCGCGGGAGCACGACGTCCTGGAGCTGATGGCCGAGGGCCGGTCGAACGCGGCGATAGCCGGCGGGCTGCACATCAGCGAGAGCGCCGTGGCCAAGCACACGGCCGGCATCTTCGCGAAGCTCCGCATCTCGGCGTCGCCCGACGACAACCGCCGGGTACTTGCCGTACTGGCCTACCTGAAACGGTGATCGCGGGGAGGCGGTCATTAACCCTCCCCGATCCGTTCCTTAAGCCGGCCTCAAGAACGCGGGAGCGGGGCCCGAACCGCACGTTTGTCCGTTTTCCGGTCGCTAGCGTGCTGCTCGAACCTCATCCCCGCACAGAGGCAGGTCCTCATGGCTGGCAATTCCCATCGCCGTACGACGAGCGCCAAGGCGAAGGCGGCCGCGGCAGTGGCCGTCGCGGCGGCCGTCGGCGGCACCGCCCTGGTGCTGACCGGTACCGCACAGGCAGCGTCGGTCGGCGCGACCTTCACCAAGGCGAGCAGCTGGAACACCGGCTACACCGGCCAGTACGTCATCACCAACCGCAGCGGCGGGACGCTCAAGGACTGGACCCTCGAGTTCGACCTGCCGGCCGGCACGGCCCTCTCCTCCCTCTGGAACGGCGAACACACCGTCAACGGGCAGCACGTGACGGTCAAGCCGCCCCGCTGGGACACGGCCGGTCTCACCGCCGGCGGCTCGGTCACCGTCGGATTCGTGACCAGCGCGAGCGGGAACCCGGCCAGCCCGACGGGGTGCCTGATCAACAAGGAGAAGTGCTCCCCGGCCACCGGGCCGACGCCGATCCCCAGCGGCCGTCCCACCACCGCGCCCACCACCGCGCCGACGGCCTCCGCCTCGCCCACCTCCAAGCCGACGACCGCCCCCACCGCAACGGCCACGGCGACGGCCACGGCGAAACCGACCCCGACCGTGCCCCCGGGCGGCGGCACCACCACGTCGGCCGGGTTCGCGCCGTACGTGGACACCTCGCTCTACCCGGCCTTCGATCTCCTGGACACGGCGGCCAAGACCGGCGTGAAGGAGTTCAACCTGGCCTTCATCACCTCCGGCGGCGGCTGTTCCCCGCTCTGGGGCGGCGTCACGGCCCTCGCGGACGACCGGGTCGCCTCGCAGATCGCCGCGCTGCGCGCCAAGGGCGGGGACGTCCGGGTGTCGTTCGGCGGTGCGGCCGGCTCCGAGCTGGGCCTGGCGTGCACCTCCTCCGCCGACCTCGCCGCCGCCTACGGCAAGGTGGTGGACACGTACAAGCTGACCAAGGTGGACTTCGACATCGAGGGCGCGGCCCTGCCCGACACGGCGGCGAACACCCGGCGCGCGCAGGCCATAGCCCAGCTGCAGAAGTCGCATCCCGGGCTCGACGTCTCGTTCACCCTGCCCGTGATGCCGGAAGGGCTCACGCAGCCTGGCGTCGACCTGATCGCCCATGCCAAGCAGAACGGTGTGGCGGTGTCCGCCGTCAACATCATGGCGATGGACTACGGCCCGGCGTACAGCGGCGACATGGGCGGCTACGCCATCCAGGCGGCCACCGCGACGCAGGCGCAGATCAAGGGCGTACTGGGTCTGAGCGACGCGGCGGCGTGGAAGACGGTGGCCGTCACACCGATGATCGGCGTCAACGACGTCTCCAGCGAGATCTTCAAGGTGGACGACGCCACCCAGCTCGTGGAGTTCGCCCGGGCCAAGGGCCTCGGCTGGCTCGCGATGTGGTCGGGCGCCCGTGACAAGCAGTGCCCGGGCGGCGCGAAGAACTCCGCCGACGCGACGTGCTCTTCCGTCGTCCAGGAACCCCTGGCCTTCACGAAGGCCTTCGCCGCCCGCGGCTAGTCCGGCCGTCCGGTACCGGGGTGCCGAACTGCTCGGCGAGCGCCTGGTGGTCCGGTACCGCGGTCGGGGTGTCGCGCCCGTCAGTCGGGCGAACCTCCGGTGACGCGCTTGGCCGCTTCGCTCTCGGCGGCCGGCGGTGACAGCTCGGAGAGGGTGTCCAGCGCGTGATCGTCCCGGAGTTCTGCCTCCCAGGCAGCCGCCAGTTCCTGCTGCTGTGCGCGCGGCAGCTGCTCGATCTCTTCCCGGCGGGCCGGGGTCAGGGCCTTCAGGAACCGCGAGAGCTCATCCATGTGCATCGTTCTCCTCCTTCTTCAAGCGGGGGTCCGGGGCCGTGACCACCGTGAAGAGGCCGCCGTCCGGGTCACTCAGGGTGATCCGGCGCCCCGTGGCCGTGGTGTGGACGGGTGAGACGGTCCGGCCGCCGAGCCGGACGGCGGTCTCCACGGCGGCTTCGAGGTCGGGCACGTGGAAGTGGACGTGCCAGCGTGGCCGGACCTGCGGATCCGGGGCCTCTTCGACGGCTCCGCCGCTGATCAGGGCCACGGTGTCGCGGCCGCGGCGGACGACGACGTGGCCGTGCTCGTACGAGACGTCGCAGCACCCGGGGCGCTCACAGGCCCAGTCGAGCACCTCGCCGTAGAACACGGCCGCGGCGAAGGCGTCGCGGGTGCGCAGTTCGAGCCATCCTGCGGCGCCGCCGGGATGCGCCGTCCAGTCCGGGATCACCTCGCCCTGCCAGAAGCCGAAGACCGCGCCGTCGGGGTCGGCCGCGAGCGCGGCCCGCCCGGTCCCGAAGGCCAGCGGGCCCACCGCCATCGTGGCGCCGCGCTCGCGCACCCGGGCGGCGGTGTCGTCCGCGTCATCGACGGCGAAGTACGGCGTCCAGGCCACGGGGACACCGAGGCGCGGGGCCAGCGCGCCGATTCCGGCGACCGGTACGCCGTCCTGCAGCGCGACGGAGAACCCCTCGCCGAGGCGGGTCGGGCGGAACCTCCAGCCCAGTACGGCGCCGTAGAACTGATGGGCGGAATCGAGATCGCGGGCCATCAGGGTGACCCAGCACGGCGCGCCGAACACCTCATGGCTTGACGTCGACACCAGGCACCGACCTCCCTTGACCTCCCCCGACCCACACTAGCCCGGGGCCGGGTGACCGGCTCCGAGGCTGGGCCACTCGTGTCTCGGCGAGGCCGCAGCCACCGGAAAACAGCGTACGGCGTACGGGGTACGGGAGGGGCGCGAACCACGGCCGCGCGTCCGGACGTGGCCTCTTGATCCCTGTGACGCGTGGTGCGGCTGAGTCCGGGAAGGAAGGCACGTATGCCGGAAGTCATCGTCACCGTACGCTCGCTCGTCCGCCGCCGTCGGGATCCCGTCGTCGTACAGGCCCTCCGGTCGACGGCGGCCGCCGTCGTGTCCTACGTCGTCGCGCTCTGGCTGAGCAGCGAGCCGGCGCCCCTGACCGCACCCCTGACGGCGCTGCTCGTCGTCCAGGTGACCCTCTACACCACCCTGACCACCGGCATCCGGCGGGTGAACTCGGTCGTCGCGGGCGTCCTGGTCGCCATCGGGTTCAGCGCCCTCGTCGGCCTCACCTGGTGGAGCCTGGGCCTGGTCATCCTCACCTCGCTCGTCGTGGGCCATCTGGTGCGGGTCGACGAGTTCGTCCCCGAGGTCGCGATCAGCGCGATGCTGGTGCTCGGGGTGACACAGGTGGCGGCCACCGCCTGGGACCGCGTGCTGGAGACCCTGATCGGCGCCGTCGTGGGGCTCCTGTTCAACCTCTTCCTCGCACCGCCCGTATGGGTGGCGCCGGCGAGCGAGGCGATCACTTCGCTGGCGGGCCGTATGCGCAACCTGCTGGTCCACCTCGGCGACGAGCTGGACCAGCACACGCCGGTGGAGCAGGCGGCAGCACGGCTGCACGAGGCACGGCGGCTGGACAACGACATCGCGCACGTGGACTCGGCGCTGCGGCAGGCCGAGGACAGCCTGCGCCTCAACCCCCGGGTGAAGGAGGCGCTCCTCTTCCGCCTGGTGCTCCGTACGGGACTCGACACGCTGGAGATCTGCGCCGTGGTCCTGCGGGTCTGCTGCCGCACCCTGACCGACCTGGCCAGGACGCGCACGGACGGCCCGCTCTTCACGGACCACCTCGCGCAGGCGCTGCGGGAGCTGTTCGGGCACATGGCGATGGCGCTCGAGAGCTTCGCCGTACTGATCACCGCGCAGATCAGCGCCAGTGCCGAGGAGGCGGAAGTCAGGCTGACGCAGGAGCTCGCGGCCGCGCGGATCAGCCGCGAGCGGGCCGCGCGCCTTCTGCAGGAGGAGGCGCGCTCGCGGCCGGGAACGTGGCAGTTGTACGGCGCCCTGCTCGCGGAAGCCGACCGGGTACTGGACGAACTGGGGGTGGAGAAGCGCTCCGAACGTCTCGTGGAGGAGCTCGACCGGCACTCGCGCACGGCGCGCGCCCGGCGCCCGCAGCTCCAGCGCCTGTGGCGGGGCGGCAACCCCTAACGGCACCACTGCACCGGCGTGTAGTTGTGGACGAAACGGGCCGAGACCCAGCCCGGCTCGCCGTGCAGCCGGTACCAGATGTTGTTGCCCTCCACCCAGGAGCCCTTGGCCTGGCAGGACAGCTCGACCTTCTCGGAGGGGGCCAGCGTCCCGATCACCTTCGCCGTGGTCGTCGGCTTGTTCCGTACGTGGAGGGGGGCGCGGGATACCACCACGCCCTGCACGTGCGCGTACCGGGCTCCCGTGGCAGGCGTGGCCGAGTTCGGGGCGGCCTGCGCCGCTGCCGCCGGCACCCCTGGGAGCAGCAACCCCAGGCCCACCGCGGCCATCGCCACCGCCGTCTGCATGTTCCGCTGCCCCATGCGCTTCTCCCGTTCCGTGGTGCGTGCGTGCCTCGGCCGGCCGTTCGCGTCCGGGCCTGCGGTCGACACTGCCCCGGCAACGGCCGCCCGGTCCCGGCGGCATGCCGCCCAGTCATACGTATGGCGCAGCGACTGCGCGGCCCCGGCGGCGCCGCGCTGCGCCCGGCACGGCGAATCCCCGGCAGGGCACCCGCCCTGCCGGGGACCACGCGCTTGGGTGGGGCCCCTCACGGGGCCGCACGGGCCGTCGTCACCAGTAGTGGCTGCGACCTCCCACCGCGTGCCCGACAGCGCCGAGCAGCCAAAGGATCAGGCCCACCACGACGAGGATCAGGCCAATCGTCCACAGAATCGAGATTCCGGTGACGAATCCTACGATCAGCAGGATCACTCCGAGGATAATCACGACAACCTCCCAGTGCCCCAGTACCTGAGTGCACCAGGACACCCTGCGTGTACCATGAATGCCGCTTTTCATGCCTCGAAGGCGCTCGAAAATTGCATCGCGCGGTCAGGCAGGGTGACCGGGCTCGATGTCCTTGACGTCGCGGTACCGCAGCAGGGCGGGGACGCCGTCGACCGGCGGGGACTGCTCGGTCGGCGCCAGGAGGAAGCCCACGTGGTCGCCGCCTTCGACGTGCCGCTCGACACGGCCCACGAACCAGGCGCAGGCGTCGGTGAGCACGGGACTGCCGTCCGTACTGTGCTGCCAGGCGACCGACCGGAACTTGTCCACCCGGTCACCGGTCCGGCCGCCGAACAGTTCGGCCAGTGCGCGTTGGTCACCGCGCATCACGTGCACGGTGAGGTGTGAGGCGGCACGGGCGACGCGGTACGTGTGGTTGAGCGTGGACAGCCACACCATGAACCGCGGCGGGTGGATCGAGCACTGCGAGGCGAAGCCCACGAGGCAACCCGCCACCTCGCCGCCGCCCGCCGCCGTGACCACGTACACGGGCCCGTCGAGCACGTCGGTGACCGAGTTCGGCTCCAGCTCCGTCATGATCCCTACCTCCGGTTCACCGGTGCCCGCCCGGGGCCCATCAGAGGCCCTGACCGCTCGGGCGGTGCACCGACAGGGGCGTCGCGATCTGCTCCAGCGACCGGCCTTCGGCGGCCACCGCGCAGAAGACGGCGACCAGCCCGGCGGCGACCATGAGGGAGGCGCCGATGCAGAACGCGAGGACCGCGTCGCCGACCACCCCGCTGGCGGTGAGCTCGGCGAAGATCAGCGGCCCGGAGATGCCGCCGGCCGCCGTTCCGATCGCGTAGAAGAAGGCGATGGCCATGGCTCGCGTCTCCATCGGGAAGATCTCGCTGACCGTCAGGTACGCCGAACTCGCCCCCGCCGAGGCGAAGAAGAGCACCACGCACCAGCAGGCCGTCATGGTGACCGCCGTCAGCTTTCCGGCCCCGAAGAGCCAGGCGGTGCCGAAGAGCAGCAGCCCGGACAGCACGTACGTACCGGCGATCATGGGGCGTCGGCCGACCGTGTCGAAGAGCCGGCCGAGCAGCAGCGGCCCGAGGAAGTTCCCGAAGGCGACGACGGCGAAGTAGTAGCCGGTGACGGCGCTGGAGACGTCGAAGAACCGGATCAGGATGCTGCCGAACCCGAACGTGATGGCGTTGTAGAGGAAGGCCTGTCCGATGAAGAGGGACAGGCCCAGTACGGCGCGGCGGGGATAGGAGCGGAAGACCGTCTTCGCGATCAGGCCGAATCCGATGCTGAGGCGCTGGGTGACCGTGATGGACTCGCTGACGTCGGGCAGGGGCCGGCCCTTCTCCGCCGCCACCCGTCGTTCGACGTCGTCGACGAGTTGCTCGGCCTCCTCTGCCTTGCCGTGGAGGAACATCCAGCGCGGGCTCTCCGGTACGTGGCGCCGGACGAGCAGGATCACCAGACCCAGGACGACGCCGAGGGCGAAGGTGAGCCGCCAGCCGATCGACGGAGGGAAGATGTCGGGGTCGAGGGCGACAACGGAGAGCAGTGCGCCGGCCACGGCGCCGAGCCAGAAGCTGCCGTTGATGATGAGGTCGACGCGACCGCGGTACTTGCTGGGGATGAGCTCGTCGATGGCGGAGTTGATGGCCGCGTACTCACCGCCGATGCCGAAGCCGGTGAGGAAGCGGAAGAGGAAGAACCACCAGGCGGAGAACGACAGGGCGGTGAGGGCCGTCGCCGCCAGGTAGACGCTGAGCGTGACCAGGAAGAGCCTCTTGCGGCCGAACAGGTCCGTCAGCCGCCCGAAGACCAGCGCGCCCGAACACGCGCCGGCCACGTACAGCGCCGCCGCGAGGCCGGTGACCTGGGCGTCGGTGATGGCGAGGCCGCTGTCGTCCTCGGAGAGCCGGCCGGCGATGCTTCCGACGACGGTGACCTCGAGGCCGTCCAGGATCCATACGGTGCCCAGCCCGACCACGATCATCCAGTGCCACCGCGACCAGGGCAGCCGGTCCAAGCGCGCCGGGACCTTGGTGGTGACGGTCGCCGTCACCCGTTCTTCCAGCTCAGACATGTGTCTGCGCTTGCCCGCCGGGCACGGGCACAAACGGGGCCGTTCGAGTGACGGACCGAGGCCGGCGCCGCGGGTCTCAGGGTTCGGAATAGCTGAAGTCGCCCATCGTCCAACCGCTGACGTCCTTGATCGCGATCCGGTACATGCCACCGGTCTCGGGGATGCCCATGGTGCCCTGGAGGATCCGGGCGACGTGGAAGTGCAAGTAGGAGGGGGGATGTGGTGCGCTGCGCGGGGGGACGTCCGTCCCCTCGGCCCCTTCCGCATCCATGAAGAGGCTCGCGAACGGACCGAGCCGGTCCGAATCCGCCAGGACTTCGGCCACCCTCCGCCGCCATGTGCTCTCGGGAGCGAGGCGGCCGGTGATCACGGCGCCCTGCACCAGGACGGTCAACGACATCTGATTGGTCTGCTGCGACTCCACCGCGGCGGCGATGGCAACGAGCAGGTCGTCAGGCTTCGACATGGGGAGGAATGCTACAAGGTCCGCCCCGCAACCCGGGCGTGTCCCCCCGTGCGCCGGGGCGGGGCGCGGCGTCAGCCGGCGAAACCGACGTGCACGTGGTCGTGGTGCGTCTCGTCGGAGAAGAACTGGTTCGGCGTGGCTCCACCCGAAAGGCGTACGGGGCCGCCGACGTTGTACGAGCCCGCGGCCGCTGCCGAGCGCATGAATGCGGTGATCAGGCTGCGCGGGGTCGCGGGGTCGACGACGGGGCGGCCGTCGATGCCCCAGACGTCGAAGGCCCGGCCGACCGGGTGGTCGCTCGGCCGGCTCGTGCCGAAGACGTTGAGCGGGTGCCCCGACCGGACGACGCTGACCGACACCCGGTACTTGTCGGCGAGCCGGAGCATCGCGCGCAGCACGCTCTCGTGCACCGCCCCGCTGCGGACGTCCGCGGCCGAGTCGGGCGGCAGTTCGATCCGGGGCTGGGCGAGCACCGCCCGCGCCGAGGCGCCGAGCGGCGCCGGGGGCCCCGGGCGCCCGGGGTGCAGAGCCGTGACGGCCCAGCCTGCGGAGGTCCGGTCGAGCCGGACGTCGACGGTGGTTCCGCCCTGGCGGACGACCCCGCCGGTACGGGTGGTCTGGGCACAGGGGATCAGGACGCTCGCGGTGTCCGGCAGGAGGCCGCCGTACTGCGCGTCGATCACGCGGACGACGGCTTGGTCCGCCGGGGGTGTCAGCGGCCCCGCTTCGGCGGCGAGCCGGGCGGCCAGGGGTCCGGCGATGCCGAGTGCCGCGGCCCGCTGCGCCGCGTTGCGCGGGCCGCCCCGGCCCGGCGGCCAGGTCCCGAGCGCCTCGACGAGCCGTACGGCGGCGAGTTTGACCTCGGGTTCGATCTCGCCCGGGCCCGGCCGCCAGGGAACTGCGGCCGGAAGACTCGCCGAGGGCGCGGGCGAGGCGGATGTGCGCGCGGCCTCCGCCGGCGTGGTGCGCCGGGAGGCGGGCGACGCTTCCGAACCCGGCGAACAGCCCGCCGCACCGGCGCACCAGGCGGCCGTGCCCAGGAGCAGTGAGCGGCGTCCGACGCCCTCGGGCGGGTTCTCGCGGATCGCGGGCGGCAGGACCATGACCGGCTCCTCGGACATCCGGGTGGCGGGACGCGGCGGCCGTGTCACTCGACCACCACGGGCAACTTCGCACTCCCACGGCGGTCCCGGTCCGTTCCGTCCGGCCCGCCCCGGCCGTCTCCCCCCTTTCGGGTGACCGACGTCCGGCATCTGCCCGGGATCCGGGGTTCGCCCGCCGCCGGCGCGGCCGCTCCCGCACCCGTGTCAACGGGGTGGCGGGGCCATCGGCGTATCCGGCGGCAATGGCGGCTCGTCCCGATGGCCCGTCTCACCCCAGAGCCGCCAGCACCCGATCCGGTGTGAGCGGAAGGTCGCGCAGGCGCCGCCCCGTGGCGTGGCAGAAGGCGTTGCCGATCGCGGCCGCCGTCCCGACGATGCCGATCTCACCGATGCCCTTGCTCCCCATCGGGTTGAGGTGCTTGTCGTGTTCGTCGATCCAGTGCGCCTCGATGGCGGGGACGTCGGCGTGCACGGGCACGTGATAGCCGGCCAGATCGGATTCGGCGAAGTCGCCGAAAGCCGGATCCACGGTGCTGTACTCCGTGAGCGCCATGCCGAGGCCCATCAGCATGCCCCCGGTGAACTGCGAGCGCGCCGTACGCGGGTTGAGGATGCGGCCGGCGGCGAAGACACCGAGCAGGCGGCGCACCCGTACCTCGCCGGTGACCGTGTCGACCTGGACCTCGGCGAAGTGGGCACCGAACGCGTGGCGCGCGTACGGGGACTTCTGCTTGGCCGACGGCGTGGTGTCCGCGGAGGCCGACAGGCCCTCCTGCGGCAGTGGTCCGTGATGGCGGGCCAGCAGCGCCGCCAGCCCGGTACAGGCGTCGTGGACCGCCCAGCCCCACGAGGCCGTTCCGCACGAGCCGCCGGCGAGGGAGGCCCGCGGCAGGTCGGTGTGCCCGATGTCCACGCGCACGGTGTCGAGCGGGACCCCCAGGGCGTCGGCGGCCACCTGGGCCAGGACGGTGCGCGCGCCGGTCCCGATGTCGGTGGCGTTGATCTCGACCAGGTGGGTGCCGTCGGGGCGGGCGCGGGCGCGGGCCGTGGAGGGTGCGACGAGCACGGGGTAGGTGGCGGCGGCCACGCCGGTTCCGACGAGGAGCGGCCCGTCGTGACGCGGCGTACGGTGCTCGGCCCAGCCGAATCGGGCTGCGCCCTCGGTCAGGCATTCCACCAGGTGTCGGCTGCTGAAGGGGCGGCCGCTGTCGGGTTCGGCCGTGGGCTCGTTGCGGATGCGCAGCTCGACGGGGTCGATGCCGAGGGCGTCGGCCAGTTCGTCCACGGCCGATTCCAGCGCGTACATGCCGGGCGCCTCCCCCGGGGCGCGCATCCAGGACGGGGTGGGCACGTCCAGCGGGACGACGCGGTGGGTGGTGCGGCTGTCCGGGACGGCGTACATGACACGGCCGGGTACGGCGGCCTGCTCGACGAACTCCCTCACCCGGGAGGTGTGGGTGGTGACCTCGTGCGACAGCGAGGTGAGGGTGCCGTCGGGGCGGGCGCCCAGGCGCACCCGGTGCAGGGTGGGCGCGCGGTGCCCCACGACCATGGGCAGGTGCCGCCGCGGGAGGGCCAGTTTGACGGGCCGGCCGGTGTGGCGCGCGGCCATGGCGGCCAGCACCACGTGCGGGCGCGGTGTGCCCTTGCAGCCGAAGCCGCCGCCCACGTGCGGCGAGACGACGGTCACGGCGTCCTCCGGCAGCCCGAACAGCGAGGCGAGGACGGTCCGGACGAGTCCCGAGCCCTGGTTGGAGTCGTGGACGGTCAGATGGCCGCGCTCGGCGTCCCATTCGGCGGTGGCGGCATGCGGTTCCATGGGATGGTTGTGCAGCGGTGGCACCGTGTAGCTGCAGTCGACCCGGACGGCCGCTGCTGCGAACGCCGCGTCCGCGTCGCCCTGTTCACGGTGGGCCGGGTACCCGCCGTTGGCCAGCTCGGGAGTGTAGAGACCGGGATGCTCGGAGCTGACGAGGACATCGTGCGGCTCGGTCGCGTACGAGACCCGCACCTCCGCGGCGGCGGCCCGGGCGCCTTCGAGCGTGTCGGCCAGGGCCAGGGCCACGTACCAGCCGCGGTGGGGGACGCGCAGGTCCTGCAGCAGCTGGAGCGTCGGGTCGTCCGACGGCCCGAGGCGCGGCGCGTTGTAGGGGGTCAGGACGCCGTAGACACCCGGCCGGGACAGGGCGGCGCCCGCGTCGATGCCGGTGACGCGTCCCCGGGCGACGGTGGCGGGCACGGGCCAGGCATGGGCGCAGCCGGGGGGAACGCGGTCGACGGCATAGCGGGCGGCGCCGGTGATCTTCTCCCTGCCCTCCGTCCGGAGGGCAGGGGTGCCGAGTGCGGTGTCGGGGCCCATGGTCTTCCTCTTCGGGGTCGGTGCCGGTCTGCGCCTGGCTGCGCTCGTCTGCCTTCGGCTACGGGGTGCGGGGGCGTCCTTCCGCTTCGCGGACGAGCCTGCCGAGCACGTCGCAGGCCAGGTTCCGGGCGAGCGGGACCTTGAAGGCGTTGTCGCGCAGTGGCCGCGCCCGACTCAGCTCCTCCTCGACGGCCTGTCGTACGGCGTCCGGGGTGGGGCGGGCGTCCCTGAGGCGTTCCTCGGCCGCCGAGGCCCGCCACGGCCGGTGGGCGAGGCCGCCGAAGGCGAGTGAGACGCTGCGTACGTGTCCGTCCTCGAGGACGAGGACCGCGGCGACCGAAGCGAGCGCGAAGGCGTACGAGGCCCGGTCGCGGGCCTTGCGGTACAGCGAGACGGCCCCGGGAAGGGCCGGTGGGAGCAGGACCGCGGTGACGATCTCCTCCGGGCTGATGACGGTGTCCTGCTCGGGGTGGTCCCCGGGCAGCCGGTGGAACGCGGTGGCCGCCACCGTACGCGTTCCCCGGGCGCCGTACAGCTCGATGTCGGCGTCGAGCGCCGCCAGGGCCACCGCCATGTCGGAGGGGTGGGTGGCAATGCAGTGCTCCGAATGCCCGAGCACCGCGTGGTCGCGGTGCACCCCTTCGCGTGCGCCGCAGCCCGTGCCGGGTCGGCGCTTGTTGCAGGGCTTGGACACGTCCTGGAACGACGCGCAGCGGGTGCGTTGCAGCAGGTTGCCGCCGGTGGTGGCCACGTTGCGCAGCTGTCCCGAGGCGCCGGCTAGCAGTGCCTGCGAGAGCACGGGGTGACGGGCGCGTACGAGGGGGTGCGCGGCCACGTCGCTGCCGCGGGCCGTGGCGCCGATGCGCACGGTTCCCCCGGGCAGTTCCTCGACCTCGTCCAAGGGCAGGCGCGAGATGTCGACGAGGGTGCCGGGGCTCTCGACGCCGAGCTTCATGAGGTCCACGAGGTTGGTGCCCCCGCCGAGGTAGCGGGAGTCCGGGTGGCCCGCGTGGGCGGTCACGGCCTCGTGGAGGCCGGCGGCACGTACGTAGGCGAAGGGCTTCACCGGGCCACGCTCTTGTCCGCCGTCGCGAGGACGGCCGCGGCGATCCCGGGGTAGGCGCCGCAGCGGCACAGGTTGCCGCTGAGACGTTCGCCGACCTCCTCGGCCGTCAGCGCGACGGGACCGGCGGAGTCCAGGGCTTCGGCGGGGGTGACCCGGGAGGGGTGCCCGGCGGCGGCCTCCTCGATGGCTCCGAGGGCCGAGCAGAGCTGGCCGGGGGTGCAGTAGCCGCACTGGAACGCGTCGTGTTCGAGGAAGGCCTCCTGGAGGGGGTGCAGGTCGCCGCCCGCGGGGTCGGCGAGCCCCTCCACGGTGGTGACCTCCGCGCCGTCCTGGGCGACCGCGAAGAGCAGGCAGCTGTTGACCCGCCGCCCGTCGACGAGCACGGTGCACGCTCCGCACTGTCCGTGGTCGCAGCCCTTCTTCGCACCGGTCAGGTCCAAGTGCTCGCGCAGGGCGTCGAGGAGGGTGACGCGGTGGTCCAGGCCGAGGACGTACGGCGCGCCGTTGACGCGGAGCGTGACGCGGGAGGCGACGGGCGCGGCGCCGGGGCCGGGGCCGGCGTCAGGGTCGGCTCCGGCGTCGGCTCCGGCGTCGTCCATGGGGTCGGCTGCGCGTGCCACGACTGGCTCCCTCCGTGTGCGGTGCAGGGCGGCGAGTCCCTTCGGATGCCCAGCCTGGTTCATCACGCGCGTTCCGGCATCCGCACCGGCCACGGCCGGGGCTCGTGCGGCCGGCAGGTTTCGCCGGCGGGAGAGCGGTAAGGCGCGGCACATGGTGCGATTCGGATACACGATGATGACCGAGCAGGCCGGCCCCCGGGAGCTGGTGGAGCACGTGGTCGGTGCCGAACGGGCGGGGTTCGACTTCTCCGTCATCTCCGACCACTACTTCCCCTGGCTCGAGAGCCAAGGACACTCCTCCTACGCGTGGAGCGTCCTCGGAGCGGCGGCGCAGGCCACGACGGCCATCCCGCTGATGACCTACGTGACGTGCCCGACGGTGCGCTACCACCCGGCGGTCGTGGCCCAGAAGGCGGCGACCGTGCAGCTGCTGTCCGAGGGGCGCTTCCGGCTGGGCCTGGGCTCCGGTGAGAACCTCAACGAGCACGTCGTCGGCCCCGGGTGGCCGGCCGCGCACATCCGGCTGGAGATGCTGGAGGAGGCCGTGGAGATCATCCGCGAGCTCTTCGCAGGGGGCTCCGTGAACCACCACGGACGGTACTTCGACGTCGAGAACGCCCGGCTGTGGGACCTGCCCGACGAGCCGCCGCCCATCGGCGTCGCGGTCTCCGGCGACCGCTCCTGCGAGCTGGCGGGCCGGCTCGCCGACTTGGTGATCGCCATCGAGCCCGAGAGGGAACTCTTGGACGCATTCGACCGATCGGGCGGCGGCGGGAAGCCGAAGGTCGGCCAGCTCGCGGTCTGCTACGACGTCGACCGGGACACGGCCGTCAAGCGCGCCCACGAGCAGTTCCGCTGGTCACTGGGCGGCTGGCGCGTCAACGCGGAGCTGCCGGGGCCCGCCTCGTTCGAGCAGGCCTCCCGGTACGTCCGCCCGGAGGACGTCGCCGAGTCGATCCCGTGCGGGGAGGACGTGAACGTCTTCGTCGACGCCGTCCGCCCGTTCGTGGACGCCGGCTTCACGGAGGTGGCGCTCGTGCAGGTGGGCGGAGCGCACCAGCACCCCTTCCTCGACTGGGCCGAGGCGACCCTGCTCCCCGCTCTGCGCGGGATGCGCCCGGCCACCACAGCGGCGCAGTGACCGAAGAGGTGGCGTCATGGGTGGCATGCGCCCTCAGCACGGGGTCCCGCCTCCCGAGCACCAGCGGTGGTGCCGGGAGGCGTTCTCGTCCTGCCGTCCTGCCAGGTCCCGATCGTGAAGCAGGGGCTCAGGTGTGGAGGCGGCCGTTGGTGCCGTCGTGTGCGTCTGCGTGCGCGTCGTCGAACCAGTAGTCGCCGGCTGCCAGGTACCGGAAGGAATGCACCTGTTTGGTCGGCAGTTTGACGGTGACGGCGCGCGAACCGTCGGCGCGCGGAGTCAGCGTGTGCGTACCGGGCTTCCAGTCGTTGAAGTCACCGACGACGCTGACCGGGCCGGGCGGCTCGTCGCCCGGCAGGACGAACGTCACCTCGGTACGGTCCTTGCGCAGCTTGCGTTCGAGCATGGACAGGCCTCCCACGAAGACACGGACCGGGCATGGAGCCGGTCCATGGTCCATCGTGTCGCCCGCGGGGTTCCACACCCGGCAACACGGCCGCCGCACCACCCGTGTGGCTGCTCCCGGCCTTCCGGAAGCCGGTCCGGCTCCGGCGTGCCCGACCCGCTACCGCCTCGCCGGGGACGCGTCCTCGGCGAGCAGCGCGAGCAGGCCCGCGACCTCGTGGCCGGCCTCGGCGGGGTGCCGGAACATCGCCCCCTCGGCGATTTCGTACCGGTTGCGCCTGCCGTCGCGCGAGCGGCTCAGGTACCCGTCCGCTTCGAGGTCGGCGACGATCGCCTGGACGGTCCGCTCGGTGAGTCCGCAGGTGGCCGCGACATCGCGCAGCCGGACTCCGGGGTCCCGTGAGATGGCGACGAGGACCCGTGCATGGTTGGTCAGGAACGTCCACGTGGGGCGGCGCTCTGAGCTTCTTTCCATGTCTCCATCATGCGCCGCTCCATTCGCGTGACACAAGTCGCGTAAGGCATGTCGCGTAAGACGAGACGCGTGACAGAAGACGTGTAAGAGAAGACGCGAAATATT
This sequence comes from Streptomyces sp. NPDC031132, assembly GCF_055570595.1. Lineage (NCBI taxonomy): Bacteria > Bacillati > Actinomycetota > Actinomycetes > Kitasatosporales > Streptomycetaceae > Streptomyces > Streptomyces sp. NPDC031132. Next base: position 315,190 of record NZ_JBVIGX010000007.1, on the reverse strand, counting down.
TTTCCCGTAATTCTTGACGCATGACAGCACCCGGCGGACCATCGAGGTGACAGCGATACGACTGGGCCAAGGGAGACGGAGATGTCCCCAGCTCGGCAAGGCGCAGCGACCGTGCCGTCGGACGGCGCACTGTCGACCGTCCGCGTGGAACCGGATGGCGCGGGCGGCGCGGTGATCGTCCTCGCCGGAGAAATCGATCAGGACTCCGCCTCGGAAGTTCAGGACGTCCTGCTCTCCGCCCTGGGCGCCTATCCCGCAGGGGTGGTGCTCGATCTGGCTGCCGTGACCTTCTGCGACTGCTCGTGCCTGAACGTCCTGCTGCATGCCCGTCTGCGCGCAGGCGTGGACCGCGACCGGCGTTTCCAGGTCCGGAACATGAGTGCCCGGGTGGCGCGCCTGCTCACGCTGACGGGCACCCTCGCGTACTTCCCCGACGGCAACGGGTCCCGGCCGTCTCGGGACGGCGGGCCGCGGCCCCATCCCGACGGCGACGGGCCGCGGCCCCATCCGGACATCGACGGGCCCCGGCCGCATTCCGCCGAGGCGGTCAGTTCCCGCGCTGAGCCCCCGGATTCCCGTCCGGACGGGCTCCGTCACTGAACCGGCCGAACCGGGGTGAAACGCCGTCCGACCACGGGGCGTCCGACCACGGGGCGTCCGACCACGGGGAGGCGGACACCCTCCGGGCGCGCGCAGCGTGCAGGATACGGACCGGAGCCGGAGCCACCACCTCGGCCCAGACGGATTTTCCGCCCGCCCGGGGCGTCACCCCCCAGCGCCGGGCGAGCCAGCTCATCACCATCAGCCCGTGCCCGCCGGGCAGTCCCCCTGCAGTCGGCGGCCGGAGCTGCGGGAGCGCGTGGCTGGCGTCGCTCACCTCGATGCGCAGGTCTCCGGCCCGCCAGGGAGAGGCCTCCTGGTAGCCGCGGGCGAGCCGGAGGACGATTTCGGTGGGCCCTCCGGCGTGCATGGCGGCATTGCTCACCATCTCGGACACCACCAACAGGACGTCCTCGACGGCGGCGTCCCGCTCCTCGTCCGTGAGCCCGGTGAGCGCTGCCGGACCGGGCCAGGCCCAGTCCTCGAGAGCGCTGCGACAGAAGTCGCGGCAGCGCCCCACCACCTTGGCGGCGCCGTACAGGCCGAGCCGCCTGCTAGGGCTTCCTGATCCCGTCGACTCGCTCATCACCCGCTCCGACCCGGCCTCACGGCCTCGCCCGTCCGGTCAGCTCCTCCGGCAGCTCCGCGTGCACCGTGAACAGGGCCTTCGCCCCCGTGATGTCGAACATGCGGGCCACCACGGGCCGTAGCGCGGCGAGCTCCAGCACACTGCCGACCTCTCCCGCTTCCAGCCGTCCCCGCAACAAGATGTTGAGACCCGTCGAATCGCAGAACGTCAGCCGGCCGCAGTCGACGACGATCCGCTCGGCGCCCTGTGCCAGCGCCTGCCCCAGGGCCTCGACGAGCGGTTCCGGACGGTCGTGGTCAAGTTCCCCCACCAGGGTGACGACCGCCGTGCGTCCACTCCAGCGGACGTCCGCCGCAAACCGCGGCGCGGCGCCACCGCCCGTACCGTACACATCTGCTGCCATGCGGTACTCCGGTTCCGTTCCGGCGGACCCCGTCCCGGGCGTGCTCTGCACCGTGCCGCCGGTCCTCATCCTTCTTCCCGGTCAGCCCGCCCGCATTCACCCACCCTTGCGCAGAGCACGGCATACGAGCGGCGCGCCGGCTGCCTGTGCTCAGGTGACGGGCTCCGGGGCGGGCGCCGGGCCGGGCAGGGGTCCGGGCCGGGGGTGCGGATCCGGCGGTGGCACGGGCGCCGGCGGGTCGGGCTCGGGCTGCGGCGGGGCCGGGGGCACCGGGTCGGGGCCGCCCGGGGCGGGAACGGGCCCCGGGAGCGGTCCGGGCACGGGGCCGGGGCCCGGGCCGGGTGCCGGTGTGGGATTCGGCGGTACCGGATCGTCGGGCGGCGTGCCCGTCCCGACGCTCCGGTTTCGGCAGGCGGGGGTGTACGTCATCGTGCGTGGTTCCCTTCCGGAGAGCGGCCGGTGCCCGTCAGGGGCTGTTCCGCGCCGAAGGGGCTGTGGTCGAGCCGGTCGAGGAGGTCGGACGGGTCCCGGTACACCGCACGGGCGCCGGCCTCTTCGAGGTCGTGGCGGGGGATCCCGCCGCAGAGCAGGCCCACGCACGTGACCTCGGCCCGGGTGGCGGCCTTCATGTCCCATACGGTGTCGCCGACGAACACGGAGCGCTGCGCGGCCGCACCGGCGAGTTCGAGGGCGTGGTGCACGGGGTCGGGTGCCGGCTTGCCTTCCTCCACGTCGTCGGAGCTCGCGGTGGCGGTGATGGCGTCGTCGGCGTCGATGGCGCGTCTGAGCGCATCGAGCTCGGTGCTTGCGGCCGAGGTGACGAGGACGACCCGCCAGCCCTGCCGGTGGAGCGTGCGCAGCAGTTCGTCCGCCGCGTCGAACCGGGGCAGGCGGTCGAAGAACGTCCCGTACAGGGTGTGGTGCGCGGCGCTGAGCGCGTCGTCCTGGCTCCTGTCCCGGCCTTCGCCCAGCAGGTGGACGAGGAGGTCCTCGCCCGGCAGGCCGATCGCCCGGTGGATGGCGTGCATCGGCACGCTGTGTCCTGCCTGCCTGAACGCCTCCCACCAGGACACGACGTGCAGGTGATTGGTGTCTGCGAGCGTCCCGTCCACATCGAACAGCGCGGCGCGGTTCACACGGTCTGCGCGGTTCATACGTGCCCTCCTTCACTGCAGGGAACACGGGCCGCGCCTACCCGCCGGAGCGCGCCGCATGCGCGGCGGTGGAACGGGGTGGTGTGGACCGGAACGGGCTGGGCAGGCGCCTCTGAGGACCCCTTCTCAGGGACGAAGGAGTGATCTCGATGATCAACGTGTGGATCTACCGCGAGACGACGGGGCGCCTGACCGGAACCGACCTGACCGGTTACAAGGTCGAGGCGCTCGACGGCAGCATCGGCAAGGTCGACAAGCACTCCGACGAGGTCGGCGCCTCGTACGTCGTCGTCGACACGGGCCCGTGGATCTTCGGCAAGCACGTACTGCTGCCGGCCGGCACCGTCACCCGCATCGACATGGACGAGGAGAAGATCCACGTCGGCCTCACCAAGGAGCAGATCAAGTCCGCCCCGGAGTTCGACAAGGAGAAGCACCTCGAGGACGCGGACTACCACCGCGTGCTGGGGGGCTACTACCAGGGGTTTTCGCACCGGGCCTGAGCCGGCCGCGGCGTCTACGAGCCGTTGCCGGGGTCGGCCGCGTGCCACACCGTGGTCGCGTTGCAGAACTCGCGGATGCCGTGGCCCGACAGCTCGCGCCCGTAACCCGAGCGCTTCACGCCGCCGAAGGGCAGCGCCGGGTGGGAGGCGGTCATGCCGTTGAAGAAGATCCCGCCGGCCTCGATGTCCCGTACGAAGCGCTCCTGCTCGGCCTCGTCACGGGTCCAGACGTTGGAACTCAGGCCGAAGGGGCTGTCGTTGGCGAGTTCCACCGCCTCGTCGAGGTCCTGCACCCGGTACACGGTGGCCACCGGGCCGAACACCTCCTCGCGGTGGATCCGCATCTCGGGGGTGATCCCGGTGAGCACGGTCGGTTCGTAGAACCAGCCCCCGGCCAAGTCCTCCAGCAGGCCCTTCGGCCGCCCCCCGCCGCACAGCGCGGTGGCTCCGCGGCGTACGGCGTCTTCGACGAGCTCCTCGACGTCGGCGCGGCCCTGCTCGGTGGCGAGGGGACCGACCTCCGTGGATTCCGACATCGGGTCGCCGACGATCAGCGCCGCCATCCGGGCCGTGAAGCTGCGGGTGAACTCCTCGTGGACGTCGGCGTGCACGAGGAAGCGCTTGGCCGCGATGCAGGACTGCCCGTTGTTCTGCACCCGGGCCGTGACGGCGACCGCTGCGGCCCGTTCGACGTCGGCCGACGGCATCACCACGAACGGGTCGCTGCCGCCCAGCTCCAGGACGGTCTTCTTCACCTCGTCGCCGGCGATCGCGGCGACGGACCGGCCCGCCGGCTCGCTGCCGGTGAGGGTCGCCGCCGCGACCCTGGGGTCGCGCAGGATGCCCTCGACGGCACGGGAGGACACCAGCAGTGTCTGGAACACGCCGTCGGGGAAACCGGCGCGCCGGAAGAGGTCGCCCAGGTACAGCGCGGTCTGCGGCACGTTCGACGCGTGCTTGAGCAGCCCCGCGTTGCCCGCCATCAGTGCGGGCGCTGCGAAGCGGACGACCTGCCAGAGGGGGAAGTTCCACGGCATCACGGCGAGGACCACGCCGAGGGGGCGGTAGTGGACCCGGGCGCGGGAAGCTCCGGCGTCCGCCACCTCGGCCTGGGCGGGGTGCTCGTCGGCCAGCAGTTCCTCGGCGTTGCGCGCGTACCAGCGCATGGCCTTCGCGCACTTGGCCGCTTCCGCCCGGGCGGCACCGAGCGGTTTGCCCATCTCGAGCGTCATCGTACGGGCGATGTCGTCCTGGTCCTGGTCCAGCAGGTCGGCCGCACGGTCGAGGAGGCGGGCGCGCTCGGCGAACGCCGTCGTGCGGTAGCTGCGGAACGCCGAGTCGGCAGCCGCCAGGCGCTGCTCGATCTGCTCGGCCCCCAGCTCGTCGAACGTCTTGAGCGTCTCACCGTTCGCGGGGTTGACGGTTGCGATGGGCACGTCAGGCTCTCCTCGTCCTCGATGCGTCGCATCGGACCGTACCGGGCCCGCCCCGTCCGCCCGGGACGGCGCCGTGGTGTGTCAGTCCGGGAAGCGGATTCACTCGATCGCCGAACCCACCGGAACGTCTGCCCGAGCCGTGGCCCGGCTACGCGTCCGGGCCGCGCCCTGCGGCGGCCAGCAGCGTACTCATGGCGAGCAGCGCCACGGCCCACGCTCCGGCCGTCCAGGGAGAGTTCTCGCCCTCCAGGGTCGGGGACGCCCGGTGCCGGGAGTCGTAGGCGACCCGGATCTCCGCTCCCGCCGCAGCGATGCGCCGGTCGTCCCTGAGCTCGTCGGGGTAGCCGCCGGGGCAGTCCAGCACGTGGCGGTACACGGTCTTCTCCGCGGGGGCGCCCTCTCCGGCGGAGCCCTGCACCCTGGCCTGGACGTCGCGTACGACGCACAGGGCGACCTCCCCGCGCGAGGCGGCCTGATCCGCGGCCGTCACGGTCAGGAGCAGCCCCAGGGCCAGGAAGAGCGCCCCGAAGAGACTGCCGCTCCCGCGCACGAAGGCGAAGTACGCCACCGAGGCGCCGACGACGATCACCGCTCCGCCCGCCAGCGCGACCGTGCCGGACGGCGCCGAGGTGCCGCCGTAGCACCAGTGGGCCCAGGCGTACACGGCCGCGGCCGCGACGACGGGCACCAGCGCGGCGAGCCGCCACACCTGCGGTTCGCTCCCTGGCATGAACACCCCCCTCCCGCCGGGACGCCTGCGCCGCACCGATGGTTCACGCGTTCGGCGGCTCGGCAAACCGGCGTCCGGAGGGGGTTTCCGGCGGATGGTTCCCACGGTGTCGGGGGGGGGGGGGGGGGGGGGGGGGGGGGGGGGGGGGGGGGGGGGGGGGGGGGGGGGGGGGGGAGGGGGGGGGGGGGGGGAGGGGGGGGGGGGGGGGGGGGGGGGGGGAGGGGGGGGGGGGGGGGGGGGGGGGGGTGGGTG
>NZ_JBVIGX010000007.1:268866-309515 GCF_055570595.1 Streptomyces sp. NPDC031132 | reverse complement strand
TTTTTTTTTAGGGGGTCGGCTCCTCTCCTTTTCCCCTCCCCCCCCCCCCCCCCCCCCCCCCCCCCCCCCCCCCCGGGGTCCTCAGGGGCGGCGGGTCAGCAGAGCGGGCAGGCGTCGCGGATCACGCGCCAGGTGAACGTGGTGGAGCCCGTGGCGCCCTTCGCATCCTTGACGGTGACCGTCACGGTGCGGGTGCCGCTGGCGCGCGTCACGCCGGAGATCAGCCCGGTCGACGAGTTGATCGTCAGGCCGAGCGGCAGACCGGTTGCCGACCAGGCGTACGGGGTCGTGCCGCCTGAGGCGGTCATCTGCAGCCGGACGCTGTCGTACTGGTAGTTGACCTGGTTGCCGGGGTAGCGCACCACCGGTGCTGCGGCCACGGAGCTGACTGCAGGTGCGGCGGGCTGCGCTGCGGCAACCGCCACCGAGGAGCCGACGGGGGCGGCCAGGACGGCCGCCAAGCCGACGGCCAGGACCGCTAATCGACGCGGGACACGCTTGTTGGATCTCAACATGACCTCCGAACTCGCTTGTGTGGAAGCTGTGTTCAAAGTGCGATGGGACGTCGGAATCCTACGCACGGGTATGCGATTTCCTCTAGCACGCCGGGGAGGCCAGTTCCGGCCTACTGGCTCGGTTGCAGACGTTCAGGGCCGGTTCAGCGCCGCGTCCAGCGCAGTGAGCAGCAGGTCGATGTCGGCGCCTGTGGTGTGGAGGTGCGGGCTGATGCGGATCGCCGAGCCCCTGGCCCCGACGAACACGTTCGCCTCCTCCAGCGCGGCCACCACGCGCTGTTGGAGCCCCTCGGGGACCGTGATGCCGAGCATGTGCGGTCCCCGCGGCGCGGGGACGGGCAGGCCCCGCTCGCGGGCCGCCGAAGCGATACGGGCCGTGGTGGCCGCCAGGGTGACGGCGATGCGCGGGACGGTCCAGGCCGAGAGCTGTTCCAGGGCCGCGATGGCCATGGGGGTGAGCTCGAAGGCGGTGCGCGCGCCCACGTCGAAGCGGCGGGCGCCGGGCTGGTACTCGGTGCGGTAGTCGACGAGCCGCGCGAAGTCCTGGGAATCCTTGCGCAGGATCCAGTTCTCCTCCAGCGGCCTCCCCTCCTGGTGTTCCGGAGCCACGTACAGGTAGCCGAGCCCGAAAGGGCCGAGCAGCCACTTGTAGCCGACGCTGACGAGGTAGTCGGGCTGCAGCGTGCGCATGTCGATCGGGATCGCCCCGGCGGACTGGCTGGCGTCGACGACCAGGGCGGCGCCCGCGGACCGGGTGGGCTCGGCGATCCGGTCCAGGTCGAGCAGGGCGCCGTCGGTCCAGTGCACCCGGGGCACCGAGACCACCGCCACGCTGTCGTCGTGCGTGGCGAGTGCGTCGAGGACGGCCTCGGTCCAGGTCTGGCCGGGCTCCCGGCCGACCGTGAGCATCGAGGCCCCCGTACGCTCGGCGAACCGCCACCACGTGTAGATCCCGGACGGGTACTCGCCGGCGAGGACCAGGACCCGGCTGCCGGCCGGCGCCGTCAGATGGCCGGCGGCCACCGCGAACCCGTAGCTGGTCGCCGGCACGAGGGCGATGTCGTCCGCGGCCGCCCCGATGAGCTGCGCGAACAGCGCTCTGCGCTGCTCGGCCCCGCTGAACCAGTCGGCGCCCTGGATCCGCCACGGCTGCGCGCGCTTGAGGAGGGCGCCCTCGCCCGCGACGAGGCCGCTGCGCAGGGTCGGTGCCAGGCTCGCGGTGTTGAAGTAGGCGATGCCGTCGGGGATGTCGAACAGCTCACGGGCGTTGGGGAGCAGCTCGCTGCCGACAGGCGAGGTCATGGCATGCCTTCCGAGACGTGCAGCTCCGCAGAGCCGGGCCGGGGCCGGAGTCCACCACACTGCCCGGACTCCGCGGCCGGAAACATCAGCCGCCCCGCCGAGACGGCGCACTCGCCCCGCTTGGCCGACCCGTCGTACCCGGCGGGAGCGGAGGGGCCGACGGTTCCGCTCCCGCGGCCCTGAGCCTCGTACGGGACGGGCGCGCCGCTGCCGTCGCCCGGCCCGCCGGGCCGATAGTGGGGAGCTGTGAGCAACGGGTCAGAGGAACACATGCAAGAGGGCGGCGCCTGGTCCGGGCCTGCCGGGGCAGAGGCGTTCGCGGCGGTGGAGGCGGCCACGGACTGGCTGCTCGGCTACCCGTTCGTGTTCGAGGCCCTGTCCCGCCACGGGATCGGCGAGGACGGGGTCCTCGTGGACTACGGCTGCGGGCCGGGGCGGGTGGCCGACCGGGCGGCGCGCGTACTGGGCGCACGGGTGCTGGGGGTGGACACGTCCGCCGAGATGCTGGCGCTGGCCCGGAGCACGGCGACGGAGGTGGCGGAGTTCCACCTGGTCCGGGACGGCCGCGTGACCGGCCTGTCGGACGGGTGCGCGGACGCGGTGATGTGCAATCACGTCCTGGCCTCGCTGCCGACCGAAGAAGCCGTCCTCGCGGTGCTCGCCGAGATCCGCCGCCTGCTGCGGCCCGGGGCCCCGTTCGTACTGCTGACCACCGACCCCGCCTGTACGGGGCTGGAGTACGCCTCCCTGCGCGTGGGCACGGCGGGGGCCGCGTACGCGCCGGGCGAGGAGATGCCGCTACGGCTGCGGCGCACCGACGGTTCCTGGCAGGAGGTACGCAATCACGCCTGGCCCGTGGACCTGCTGCCGGCCCTGCTGGAACGCGGCCGCTTCCGCGACGTCACCCAGCGCCGGCCGACCGTGGGCGAGGCCCTGGCCGTCGCCGACCCGGTACTCGTCCAGCGGTACCCGTGGGCCGCGGAGCGGGCCGAACCACCGCTGGTGATCACCTCCGCCCTCGCCGCCTGAGCCTCCCGGAGACCACCGTGTTCCCCTCGCCCGTCCGTGTTGTACGAGTTCTTCGCGTTGCCCGGTGGGAAACCCGGGTCCTGGCCGTACTCGGCCTGTTGGGTGCGCTCGTCGCGGGTGCTCCGACCGCAGCTCCCTCCCCTCGGGCAGCGCACGTACGGGCGGTGACCGCCGTCCCCGCGGCGCCCGGAAGCGCCACCCCCTTGTCCGGGTACGCCATCCGGTCGACGGCCGAGGTCTCCGATGCGGCGGCCGTCGTCTCGGCCCCGGGCTACCCGACGACGGGCTGGTACCCGGCCGGGCCGCGTTCCACCGTGCTCGCGGCCCTGGTCGCGGACGGCAAGCACCCCGACCCTTTCTACTCCACCGACCAGCAGCGCATCCCGGCCGCCGAATTCACCGTGCCGTGGTGGTTCCGCGCCGAGTTCACCGTCGAGGACACCTCGTCGCGCACGTACCTGGACTTCAGCGGCGTGGTCTCCGCAGCGGACGTGTTCGTCAACGGCAAGCAGGTCGCCACCGCGTCCTCGGTCGCCGGCGCGTACACCCGTCACGAGCTCGACGTCACCGGCCTGGTACGGGCCGGCGCCAATGCGGTGGCCTTCCGGATCCAGCCCAACAACCCCCGCAAGAACCTGACCATGGGCTGGCTCGACTGGTTGCAGACGCCCCCGGACGAGAACATGGGCCTCGTCCGCGACGTGCTCGTACGGCGCGGCGGGAGCGTCGCCCTGCGCGATGCGCACGTGGTCACCAGCCTGGCACTGCCGTCCCCGGCCTCGGCGGACCTGACCGTCAAGGCGCAGGTACGCAACGACTCGGCCGAAGCCGTCACCGCCACCCTCTCCGGGACCATCGGCGCCCCTGACCCCGCTGGACCCACTGGCCCCACTGGACCCACTGACCCCACTGGCACCGGGATCGCCTTCCGCCGCGACGTCCCCCTGCGCGCCCACGAGACGAAGACGGTGGCCTTCTCCCCGGCCGACACGCCGCAGCTGCACCTCGACTCGCCGCGCGTGTGGTGGCCCGCCGGGATGGGCGCGCAAGAGCTGTACGCACTCGACCTGACGGTGACGGTGCCAGGCACCGGTGCCGGGGCCGGGGCCGTGTCCGACCGCTCCCGCCACGACTTCGGCATCCGCAGCGTGCAGGCCCCGCTCGACAAGGACGGCGCCCGCCAGTACTCCGTCAACGGCCGGCCGCTGCTGGTCCGGGGCGCCGGCTGGTCCCCCGACCAGCTGCTCCGCTGGGACCGGACCTACACCGAGGACCGGCTGGCGTACGCACGCGACCTCGGCCTCAACACCCTGCGCCTGGAAGGGCACCTCGAACCGGACGAGTTCTTCGACCTCGCCGACCGGTACGGGATCCTCACCCTGCCGGGCTGGCAGTGCTGTACCAAGTGGGAGGGCGAGGTCAACGGCACCGAGGCCGGAGAGAGCTGGTCCACGGCCGACTACCCGGTCGCCAAGGCGTCCATGGCGGCCGAGGCCGCGCGCCTGCGCGATCACCCCAGCGTGATCTCCTTCCTCATCGGCAGCGATTTCGCCCCGGACGAGGAGATCGAGAAGGGCTACCTCGACGCCCTGAAGGCCGCCGACTGGCCCACCCCGGTGATCCCCGCCGCCTCCGCCAAGTCGGCACCCCGCAGCGGAGCTTCGGGGATGCGCATGCCCGGCCCCTACGACTGGGTGCCGCCCGGCTACTGGTACGACAAACGCGAGGGCGGAGCCACCGGCTTCAACTCCGAGACCAGCGCCGGACCCGACGTCCCCACGCTCGACACCCTGCGCCGCATGATGTCCCCCGCCGAGCTCACCGCCCTCTGGAAGGACCCGGCCGCCCCGCAGTACCACCGCTCCCCCTCCCGCACCTACGCCACGCTCAAGCTGTACGACGACGCGCTGACCGCCCGGTACGGCGCCCCGCGCAGCCTCGAGGACTACGTCGCCAAGGCGCAGCTCGCCCAGTACGAGAACGTCCGCGCGCAGTTCGAGGCGTACGCGCGCAACGCCACCGACGCCTCGAAGCCGTCGACGGGGGTGATCTACTGGATGTTCAACAGCGGCTGGACCTCGCTGCACTGGCAGCTCGTGGACCGCTTCCTCGACCAGGGCGGCGCCTACTTCGGCGCGAAGAAGGCGAACGAGCCGCTGCACATCCAGTACTCCTACGACGACCGCACGGTGGCCGTCGTCAACCGCCGCGCGGAGGCGGTGTCGGGACTGACCGCGCGGGTCTCGCTCTTCAACACCGACGGGACGCAGAAGTACGACCGGACCGTGACCGGACTCGGCGTCGGCGGGGACGGCGCGAAGACCACCGCGCTGACCCTTCCGGCCTCGGTGGAGGGGCTGTCCACCACCCATCTCGCGCGGCTGGTCCTGACGGACGCCGCCGGCCGCGAGGTGAGCCGCAACGTGTACTGGCTCTCCACGCGCCGGGACGTCTCCGACTACGGCAAGAGCGACTGGTGGCACACCCCGACCACCGCGTACGCCGACCTCACCGGCCTGCGGTCCATGGCGCAGGCCTCCGTGTCCGCCACGGCGACGACGGCCGTGAGCGCCGATGCGCCGGCGACCTCCACGACCACGGTCACGGTACGCAACAACGGCACCGGGAACACCCCGGCGCTGCTCACCGACCTCCACCTGGTGGACGGCAAGGACGTCCCCGTCCTGCCCGTCCAGTGGTCCGACAATCAGATCAGCCTCTGGCCCGGTGAGTCGGCGAGCGTGACGGCGACGTACCGCACCGCCGATCTGCGCGGGTCCGCGCCCCGGATCAGGGTCTCGGGCTGGAACACGCCGACGGCCACGGTCCCGGCCTCGGCACGCCGGTAGGCCGCTCGCCCGGGCCGGGGGCGGCAGACACCGGCCCGCCTGCAGTGGTCCCCCGCCCCATGGGGCAGGATGGCAGCCCGTTCCGGAATGCGTACACGCGCCCGAACGAGGCTCCATGCACGACGAACTGACAGGTGACAAGGTGACGACACACCTCATACGACGACCCGCAGCGCCCGTCGCCGCTCCCCCGGTCCGGCGCGAAGCGGAGGGCGTCCGTTGAACCGGGAACTCGTCCTGCACGACTGGCTGGTGGCCGGGATCGCGATCGCCGCGGGCGCCCTGGCCGGACTGCTGCTGCGCGCCCTGATGCGCTGGCTGGGCCGGCACGCCGAGCGGACACGGTGGAGCGGGGACGACGTCATCGTCGACGCGCTGCGCACGCTCGCCCCCTGGGCGGCGGTCATCGCCGGCGTCGCGGTGGCCGCCTCCACCCTGCCGCTCCACACGCGGGTCCTGGGGTTCGTGAACCAGTCCCTGACCGCCCTGCTCATCCTCATCGCCACGCTCAGTGCCGCCCGGGTCGTCTCCGGGCTCGTCCAGTCGGTGGCGGGGGCGCGGACCGGAGTGGCCGGATCGGCGACCATCTTCGTGAACATCACGCGGATCGTGGTGCTGGTGATGGGTGTGCTCGTCGCACTCGAGACCATGGGCGTGTCCATCGCACCGCTGGTCACGGCCCTCGGCGTAGGCGGCCTGGCGGTGGCGCTGGCGTTGCAGGACACGCTCGCCAACCTCTTCGCGGGCGTCCACATCCTCGCCTCGAAGACCGTGCAGCCCGGTGACTACATCCGCCTCAGCGGGGGTGAGGAGGGGTACGTCGTCGACATCAACTGGCGCAACACCGTGGTCCGCAACCTGTCGAACAACCTGGTGATCATCCCCAACGGGCGTCTCGCGCGGACGAACATGACCAACTTCACCCAGCCCGAGCAGCAGTTGTCGATCTCGGTCCAGGTGGGTGTGGGCTACGAGAGCGATCTGGAGCAGGTCGAGCGGGTGACCCTCGAGGTGGTCGACGGCGTGATGGCCGACATCAACGGCGCCGTCCCCGACCACGAAGGGGCCGTCCGGTTCCACACGTTCGCGGACTCGAGGATCAACTTCACGGTGATCCTGGGCGTCGGCGAGTTCAGCGACCAGTACCGGATCAAGCACGAGTTCATCAAGCGCCTGCACCAGCGGTTCAGGGCGGAGGGCATCTCGATCCCCGCTCCCACCCGGACGGTCGCACTCCACCGGGACGAGCTCCAGGCGTCGACGCCTCCCCCGCTCCCGCACCAGCGCGAGGCCCCGACGCGTTCGCCCGCCACCACCGGCTGAGCAACGCCCTACGGGTGGTAGAGCTCCTCGGCGCGGGCCGGGTCGGCGGGAGCGTCCTGTGGCAGGTGGAGGAAGTGCTCCACCTGCCACGCCTGCGCCCGCCCGGCCTGGCGATTGGCGGTGGTGACCCACGGCGGGTAGACGCGGAAGCCGCGCTTGCCGCCGGAACCGTCCACCGATACGACGCCGTTCCGGCGCAGCACGTCCATCGGGAAGACGAACTGGCCGAAGCCGTCGTCGTCGTGACTGCCGATGACGACGAGGTCCACGGGATCCGCGACGTCGAACGGCTCGATGGGCCCGCGAGCGGACCTCTTCCACACGGTGACGAACTGGCCGACCTTGGTGGGCGTCGTCTTGGCTGCACGGAACCGGACGCGGCGGCCGTCGAGGGTGAACGCGTGCGCAGCGTATTCGGCACTCTCGGCCTCGGGCAGCGGCTGCGAGCAGATGAATCCGCAGGGGTCGTAGACGCGCGACTTCGCCGCGAGGAGATCGCCGGGGACCCCGATCGCATCCGACCACGGTTCGGGTCCGGTACGGGTGTGCTGAGGGGCAGAGCTCTCGCGGCGTTCCGTCATCCGTTCACCTTGTCACACACACCCAGAAATTCGAACATTTGGACGGATGACGGCCGGGCCCGGCTTCCTTCTTACGGATCCGTGACGTGCGGCCGGGTATTCGCCTCATCGGCCGCGGGGCCGCATAGCGTCGGATCATGCGCGTACTTGTGACTGGAGGAGCGGGCTTCATCGGCTCGCACATCGTCTCCGAACTGGCAGGCCGGGGGCACGACCCGGTGGTGTTCGACCTGGTGGCGGACGGGAGGGACGTACGGGATCCCGCTCAGGTGCGGGAGGCCCTGGCCGGCGTCGACGCGGTCTGCCACCAGGCGGCGAAGGTCGGCCTGGGCAAGGACTTCGGGGACGCGCCCGGCTACGTGTCGGCCAACGATCTCGGTACGGCGGTACTGCTCGCCCAGATGGCCGAGGCGGGGGTGGACAGGCTGCTGCTCGCCGGGTCGATGGTCGTCTACGGCGAGGGGCGGTACGAGTGCACCGTCCACGGCGTGGTCCGGCCCGGGCCGCGTGCCGAGGTCGATCTGGCGGCCGGCCGGTTCGAGCCGCGCTGCCCGGCCTGCGGCGCCGACCTGGCGCCCGGGCTGGTCGGAGAGGATGCGCCGATGGATCCGCGGAACGTCTACGCCACCACCAAGCTGGCCCAGGAGCACCTCGCGGCCTCCTGGGCGCGGGCCACCGGCGGCCGCGGGATCTCGCTGCGCTACCACAACGTCTACGGGCCGGGGATGCCCCGCGACACCCCGTACGCGGGGGTCGCCGCGCTGTTCCGTTCGGCGCTGGCCAGGGGTGAGGCACCCCGCGTCTTCGAGGACGGCGGCCAGCGGCGGGACTTCGTCCACGTGCGGGACGTGGCGGTGGCCAACGCGGTCGCCCTCGAGTCGCTGGAGTCGCCGGAGTCCCCGCGGGCTGCGGCGGGCGGCTTCGCCGCGTACAACGTCGGCAGCGGCGATCCGCGGACCGTGGGGGACATGGCCAAGGCCCTGGCCTCCGCCTGCGGGGGCCAGGACCCGGTCGTCACCGGCGAGTACCGGCTGGGCGACGTACGGCACATCACCGCCGACTCGGCGCGCCTGCGCCGGGAACTGGGCTGGCGGCCGGTGGTGCCGTTCGCCGCCGGGATGGCGGAGCTGGCGGCCGGGGCGGACACGCCCTGAGCCGCCGGCTCGGCGATCCCGCCGGGCCACCGGCCCTCCCGGCCCCTATGCGGGGGCCGGGAGGGTCAGTTCGAAGCGGCAGCCGCCCGAGACGTTGCGGACGTGTGCGTGCCCGTCGTGGGCCTCCACGATGCCCCGGACGATCGCCAGGCCCAGGCCCGCGCCTCCCGGAGGCGTGCGGGCCTGCGTACCGCGCCAGCCGGTGTCGAACACGCGCGTGAGGTCCTCCTCGGGAATGCCGCCGCAGGCGTCGGTGACCGACAGCACCACCGCTCCCTCGCGGGATTCGGCCGCGATCGCGACCGTGCCGTCGGCCGGGGTGTGGCGGATGGCGTTGACCAGCAGGTTCGACAGGACGCGGGTCATCTCCTTGCCGTCGACCTCCACCGGGAGCGGTGCGATGCCGTCGCCGACCAGCCGTACGCCGTGCTCGCGGGCGAGGGCGTCGGTTCCGGCCAGGGCGTCGCCCACCAGGTCGTAGAGGTTCAGCCGGGTGGGCATGAGGGTGAGGGCGCCCGCGTGGATGCGGGAGAGCTCGAAGAGGTCTCCGACCATCGAGTTGAGGCGGTCCACCTCGGTGCGCATCTGCCGGTGGTAGCGGGCGGGGTCGGCGGCCATGCCGTCCTCCAGCGCCTCCGACATGGCGCGCAGACCGGCCAGCGGGGTGCGCAGATCGTGCGAGATCCAGGCGACCAGTTCACGCCGTGAGGTCTCCAGGGCCCGCTCGCGCTCCCGGGACACTTCCAGGCGTTCGCTGGTCAGGGCCAGTTCGCGGCTGAGCGCGGTGAGTTCGGCGGGGGCGGGCACGGTGGGTGTGGTGAACGTGCCCTCCTCGCCGAAGACCCGTGCGGCAGCGGCGAGCTCGCGGCAGCGCAGTACGACCTGCCGGCCCAGCAGCAGGGCGGTGCCCAGGGAGACGGCGGCCGCCACCGCGACGACCGTGGTCACCACGGTCAGGTCATGGGCGGAGAGGAACATCGCCCAGGCCACCGTGAGCGTTCCGGCGAGCATCGCGAACACGGCGACGGCGGTCACGACGGCGAGCGAAACGGCGATGCTGCGCCGCCGCAGCATCCGCAGGGCGACGGCGCCCAGCGCTCCGGCGCCGCCCGCGCCGAGCAGCGCGTACAGGGCGATCAGCAGCAGGTCCTGGTCACGCATGTCCGATCTCCGTCCCGTGGTCCGTGGCGGGGGCTGCCGGGGCGGGGTGGGCGTCGAAGCGGTAGCCGGCCCCCCAGACGGTCTGGATCAGCCGGGGGCTCGCCGGGTCGTCCTCGATCTTTCCGCGGAGCCTGCGGACGTGGACGGTGACGGTGGACAGGTCGCCGAAGTCCCAGCCCCAGACCTCGCGCATGAGCCGCTCCCGGTCGCAGACCTGCCCGGGGTGGCGCAGGAAGTAGGCGAGGAGGTCGAACTCCCGCAGGGTGAGGGCGAGCTCTTGGCCGTCCTTGCTCACTCGGCGGGCCGCCGGGTCCAGGCTCAGGCCCGCCGCGGTGAGCCGGGGGCCGGCTGCCGGCGGGGCGGGGACGGCCCGGCGCAGCACCGACTGCACGCGCAGGACGAGTTCGCGCGGGCTGAACGGCTTGGTCACGTAGTCGTCCGCGCCGACTTCCAGGCCCAGGATCCGGTCGTCCTCGTCGCCGCGTGCGGTGAGCATGATGACCGGGACGGGCGGGAGGGGCGGGGTGCCGCCCTGGCCTCCGCCCGGGTCGGCGCCGCGCTCGCGCGCCCGCAGCCGCCGGCACACCTCCAGTCCGTCCATGCCCGGGAGCATGAGGTCGAGGACGACCAGGTCCGGGCGCTGCTCCTCGGCGGCGCGGAGGGCGGACGGTCCGTCGGCGGCCCGGCGCACGGCGAAGCCGGCCCGGTCGAGGTATCCGGCCACCACCTCCGAGACGGTCGGGTCGTCTTCCACGACCAGGACGCTGCCCCACCGCTCCGGGGTACCCGCCCCGCCGGGGCCGACGGCGTCTCGGCCCTCGTCCGTACTCTGCGTATTGCTCACTGCCATGGCCCCAGCCTGACATCCGCCCCGGGCCGCGTGGAATGCGCCATCCCCCGATCGGGCACGGCGTCCGCGTTTCGTAAGGACTTGGAGCCCCTTTCGTCCGCGTCCGCTTCCTACGGTGTGGACCGTGACTGATTCTGCTTGTGTGCCGCCCCGGGCGGACCTCGTACTGCCGTGCCTCGACGAGGCGGAGGCGCTCCCCTGGGTGCTGGCGCGGGTGCCGGCCGGCTGGCGGGCCATCGTCGTCGACAACGGCTCCACCGACGGCTCCGCCGACATCGCCCGCCGGCTGGGGGCGACCGTCGTGCGCGAACCCCGGCGCGGCTTCGGCGCCGCCTGCCATGCCGGGCTGCTCGCCGCGAGCGCCGACCTCGTCTGCTTCTGCGACTGCGACGCCTCGCTCGACCCCGCCCTGCTCGCTCCCATGGCGGCGCGGGTCGCGGCGGGCGAGGCCGACCTGCTGCTCGGCCGGCGCCGCCCGCAGGGCCGCGGTGCGTGGCCCGCGCACGCCCGCGCCGGGAACCTCGCGCTGGCGCGGATGCTGCGCCGCCGTACGGGGCTGCGGCTGCACGACCTCGGACCGATGCGGGTCGCGCGCCGCGAGGCACTGCTGGGCCTGGACCTGACCGACCGGCGCAGCGGCTACCCGCTGCAGATGGTCGTACGGGCTACCGATGCGGGCTGGCGGGTGGCCGAGACGGACGTCCCGTACCTGCCGCGCTCCGGGAAGTCGAAGGTCACCGGCACCTGGCGGGGCACCTGGCATGCGGTACGGGACATGCGGCGGGTGCTGGCCGAGGCGCCCGGCACCCGGTCCGTCCCGGCCGGCGGGGTCGGCGCATGAGTACGGTCGGGAGCAACTCCGGCACCGACGAGGGCACCCTGCTCGTCATCGCCAAGGCCCCGGTCGCAGGCCGGGTCAAGACGCGGCTGACCCCGCACTTCACCCCGCAGCAGGCCGCCGACCTGGCCCGCGCCGCGCTCCAGGACACTCTGGACGCCGTCCTCGCCACGCCGGCCCGGCGGCGCGTCCTCTACCTCGACGGGGCGCCGGGACACTGGCTGCCGGACGGGATCGAGGTGGTCCCGCAGTGCGCGGGCGGGCTCGACTCCCGGCTGGCCGCGGCCTTCGCCCTGTACGGGGGCCCCACGCTGCTGATCGGCATGGACACCCCGCAGGTCACCCCGGAACTCCTTGCCCGGGGCCTCGACTTCGGCCGTACGAAGGCCTGGTTCGGTCCGGCACTGGACGGCGGTTTCTGGGCCCTCGGGCTCGCCGAGCCCGACCCGGCGCTGCTGATCGGCGTGCCCATGTCCGAACCGTGGACCGGGGAGGTCCAGCGGCTGCGGCTGACCACCTCCGGGCGGACCGTACGGGACCTCCCGGCGCTGCGCGACGTCGACACCCCGGACGATGCGGCGCTGGTCGCGGCCGCAGCGCCGGGAACTCGCTTCGCCGCCCTGCACGCCGAGCTGTGCGCGGCCGTCCGATGACCGCGCAGCTGACGGAGCCCGCCGCCCAGGCCTGGCGGGCCGACCCGTACGCCGACGCCCTGCGCACCGGTCAGGGCCCCCTCTACCTGCGCCGCAGCGACGGCTGGCTGTTGCCGCTGGAGGTGGAGCGCTGGTGCGCAGAGCCCGACACCGCCGACACCACCGTCCTGTCCCGCTGCGACGGCCCGGTCCTGGACATAGGCTGCGGACCGGGTCGCCTGGTCGCCGCCCTCGCCCGCCGCGGGCACCCCGCGCTGGGCGTGGACGTGACCCCGGAGGCGGTGGCCCGTACGGTACGCACCGGCGGCAGCGCCCTGTGCCGGTCGGTGTTCGATCCGCTGCCCGGCGAGGGCCGGTGGGGCACGGTCCTGCTGATCGACGGCAACATCGGCATCGGCGGCGACCCCGGTGCGCTGCTGCGCCGCGCCGCCGGGCTCGCGGCCCCGGGCGGCTCGCTGCTGGTCGAGGTGGCCACCGTGGACGTCGACGAGCGCGTCGAGGTCCATGTCGACGACGGTCACGGCGGCCGCGGGGCGCCGTTCCCGTGGGCCCGGCTCGGTATCCGTGCGCTCGGCGTCGAGGCGGCTGACGCGGGCTGGAGCCGAGCGGTGACCTGGCATGCCGCGGGCCGCGCGTTCGTGCAGCTGCGCCGCTGACCGCACACCGCCGACCGGGGCGGGGGTGTGACCGAGATACGCGCCACAGGGGCAACGGGATGATCTTGAAGCCCCGAGCCCCCGTCGGCCGTCACCCATTCGGCTCAGTGTCGTTGGTGGGGATGTTGCAGGCCGGAGTGACGTACGACCAGGCCAAGGCCCGCGGGATCGTCGAGCAGTCGATCCGCAAGCGCTGCTCAGCGGGCGGGGCTCATGCGGCTGTTGGAGAACCGTGACAGTGACGGGACGACGCGTCGTCTCCGGCACCCCGCACATCCTGGACGCGCTGCTGAACCTGGACGGCGGGGTGAAACCGGAGAGGGTGGCCACGGACAACGCTTCATACTCCGACATGGTGTTACGCCTGTTCAAGATCCTCGGCTACAACTTCGGCCCGCGGTTCCGCGACTTGGACGACCAGCGGCTCTGGCGGGCCACGATGCCCGGCGTCGAGACCGGCAACCACGGTGCGGTGGAGGACCTGGCCCCCCCATCGCGTCAACCTGAGCAAGGTGATCACGTACTGGCCGGACATGCCGAAGGTCGCCGGTTCACTGGTCACCAACCAGGTCTGCGCCTACGACCTGCTGCGCATGTTCGGACGCGAAGGCCGCCCGACCCCGCTGGGCGCGGCGTTCGCCGAGTACGGGCGGATCGCCAAGACCGAACACCTGCTGCGCGTGGTCGACCCGGTCGACGACACCTACCGCCGGCAGATGAACCGGCAGCTCACCGTCCAGGAGCCCCGCCACAAGCTGGCCCGGGACGTGTGCCACGGCAAGCGCGGCACCCTCCACCAGGCGTACCGCGACGGGATGTTGGACCAGCTCTGCGCGCTCGGTCTGGTCCTCGACGCCATCGTGCTCTGGACCACGAAGTACATCGACGCCGCAGTCGCCCAACTACGTGCCGAGGGCCATGAGATCCGCGACGAGGATGTCGCCCGACTCTCCCCGCTCGAACACCGCGATCTGAACCTGCTCGGCCGCTACAGCTTCACCGCCGGCGTCCCGTCCACCGGCGCCCTGCCGCCGCTGCGGGTTCCGGATGGGCCGGAGCTGGACGACGACGAGGAACAAGGTTGCCGACGTCTACTCGCTGGTCATGCCGTCACTTCCGCGGCAACGCCCGGCTGCGGCCGGGTCCGTATGCCCCAGCGGGCAAGAGATGGGCCGACAGCGCCCAGCGCCGCGAAGAACACCGCCAGCAGCAGCCAGCCCGCCGTGCCGAGGCCGAGCACCACCGTGGTGAGGATCGCGGGGGCGAGAGCCTGGCCCGCGCTGAAGCCGAGACCGAAGACACCTTGGTACTGGCCCTGTGCGTGGTCGGGGGCAAGACCGAAGCCCAGGGCGAAGGCCGCCGATGACTCCCACACCTCTCCCAGGCTGTGGACGAAGATCGCGGCCAGGACCAGTCCCGCCGCCGCCCAGACAGGGGCGTACGCCGCCAGCGCCATCATCGGGCAGCTGACGAGGAAGAGCAGCCCCGCCGTGCGGAACGCCCGGCCACCGTCGTGCAAGGTCTCGATGCGCGAGCCGATCCTGGTCTGCATCAGCACACAGAAGAGGGAATTGACGGCGAACAGCGCAGCCACCGTCCACCGCGGCGTTTCGGTGTGCTCGGAGATCCAGATCGGCAGGAGCAGCGAGACCACCGGGTACTGCAGTCCCATGGCCCCGTAGAGGGCGGTGAACGCCAGGAACGGACGATCCGCAAAAGCGAGCCAGCGCCGCTGCTGCGGCGGCGCCGCCAGCGCCGGATAGCGGGGCAGCAGGAGCAGCAGCAGCGCGCACAGGGCGAAGCTCGCCGCGTTGCCGAGGATCAGCGTGACATAGGCGCCGCGGGTGTCCGCGGCCAGGGCCAGCCCCGCACCCACCGTTCCCAGGACGACGCCCAGGTTGACGAACGTGCGCAGCTTGGCACGGAACAGGGCCGGGCGCTCACCCCCGACCCGGACCACCAGAGCGCCCCAGGCCGCCCCGCCGGCCGCCGCGGCGATCTGGTCGACCGTCGCGATGACCGTGAGCGCGGCCCAGCTCTCGACGAGGACGAGGGCCGCCATCGACACCGCCTGGACCGCGAGGGCCAACATTATGATCGTGCGCGCCCCTCGCCGGTCGGCGAGATGCCCGCCTGGTATCCCCGCGCACAGGCCGATCACTCCGGCGATGGTGAGCGCGGCGCCGACCTGCACTGCGGGCAGGCCCACGACCAAGGTGAAATAGAGCGCCGACGCCGCGTTGAACAGACCATTGCCGACTCGGTTGACGAAACTGGCGGCGATCAGCACGCGCTCCGGCCTGCTGTCCCCCGCCACCCGGCCTATTCGACCCGCCAAGTCGCCCTTGATCATGGGCGGCACGCTAACAGAGGTCGCAGATCCGGCGGGAGTAGCGCCAAGGGCGCGTGCTCCGATTCCGACAGGGGCACGGACCAGGACCGCACCACCCCGAGGAATCTGTCGTCGAACGACCTCGTCCTTCACGAGGCCGGGATCGAGGACCCGGTCGTCTTCGAGGAGGACCCGGGCACGTCCAGCCGCCTCCACCCGCTCCAGCGCCCGAAGTTCCGCGAACTGCTCACCTACGCGCGGCCCGGGGACACCCTGCACATCTCCGAGACGTTCCGCCTCGTACGCGGCACCGGGCACGTCCTCGACGTGCTCGACGTCCTCCAGCGCGAGCTGGCCTACGACGGATTGCGCGCCGCCGAGGCCAAGGGCAACCAGGGCGGGCGCCGACCCGTGAAGATGCGGCTGGACCTCGGTCAGTCGATGCCTTCGACGATGCGGAAGTCTCGCTCGACGCCGTCGGAGAGGGCGACCAGCGCCTCCTGGTAGGCCGCACTCTCGCGCGCCGCGACGGCCTGCTCGAAGCTGTCGAACTCGATCAGGACGGTGCGCTCGGCGATTCCGGCGTCATGCGCCACGACCCGACTGCCACGGACGAGGACCCGACCGCCCCCGGCCTTGACGGCCGGAGCGGCCAACTCGTTGTAAGCAGCCAGCTTCTCAGGGTCTGAAATGGTGCGGTAGACGCTGACCCAGTAGCCCTTGGGCATGGAACCTCCAGTGTGGGGATGAGTGCATCTGACTTACGGGTGGGTCTCGGACGAGCATCGGCGGGCGAGAGCGAGGCTTGTCAGCGTCGTGATCGCCATGGCGCCGATGCCGACCAGCGCCGCGGTGGTGTAGGCGCTGTCGTCGGGGAAGAGGTGGCCGGGGCCGGTGCCCGCGGCGAGGATCAGGCCGCCGATGGCGCTGCCCAGGGAGTACCCGACGCTGCGGACGACGTAGTGGAAGCTCATGGCGCTCGACGTCTCGCTCTTGGGGGTGACGGCCAGGATGACGCCGGGCATCGCGGCCGAGAAGCCGCCGACGCCGAAGCCGAGCACGCCCATCGCCGCGAACAGTTCGGCCAGGTCGGACCGGGCCGCCGCGAACAGGGCGAACCCGCCGCCGACCACGACGGCGCTGCCGGCCAGGAGCAGGGGGTCGGTGATCCGCGTCCGGACCCGCGGCGTGAGCTTGCCGGCGACGAACCCCAGCACCGAGAACGGGATGAGGACCAGCCCGGCGACGAAGGTCGTCAGCCCGAAGCCGTAGCCGGCGTCGTGCGGCGTCTGCGCGTACCGGGTGATGAGCGTGAGCAGGAGGTACATGCCGATCCCGCCGACGAACATGGCGAGGTTCGCCCCGGCGACCGCCGGGTGCCGCACCGCCCGCACATCGACCAGGGGCGTCGTGCTGCGCAGCTCGATGACGGCCCAGACGCAGAGCAGCACCACCGCGACGACGGCGAGGCCCACCGCCACGGCGAGGTGCCGGCTCCACAGATTCCGTTCGCCGGCGAGGAACAGCACCAGGAGCAGCGCAGCGGCCAGGACGACCGCGCCTGCCACGTCCACGTGGGCGGAGCGGCCTTCGGGGGCTTCGGGCATGGAGCGCCACGCGGTCAGGAGGGCGGCGGCGGTGACGACCAGGCCGAGGCCGTAGGCGGCCCGTACCCCGCCGAGCTCGGCGAGCAGTGCGGCCAGCGGGTAGCCGACGCCGGCCCCGATGATCGAGACCACCGAGATCAGGGCGATCACGGCCGCGCTGCGCTCCTCGGGGAGGTGGTCCCGGGCCACGCCCATCATCAGCGCCGTCAGCCCGAGCCCGACGCCTTGGGCCGCCCTGCCGGCCAGCAGCCACGCGAACGGCAGCGGCAGCACGGTGAGCACGCTGCCGGCGACGACGACCGCCAGCGTGGCGAGGATCGTGGCCCGCCGGTGCCGGCCGGCTCCGAGCCGGCCCAGGAGCGGCGTGGCGACGGCGCCGCTGAGCAGCGCGACGGTCAGCGTCCACTGCGCGCTGCCGAGCGAGACGTGGAACGAGGTCGCCACGCTGGTGATGAGCGGCGTCCCGAGGCTGGCGACCGCCGCCACGACCAGAGCGATGAACATCAGGGCGGGGACCAGCAGCCGCGCCTCGGAACGCGCCACCGGGAACGCCTTCACCGCGACCCCGCCGACCGGCTGCCCGGTCACTGCTTCGGCCCTTCGCGGTCCTGGCTTTCGAGCTCCGTCAGATGCTTCAGCGCCGGAAGGGCCGCCACCAGCGCCTCGACCTCGTCGCCGGTGAGCTCGCCGATCAACCGCTCGAACGCGTGGACGCCCGCCTGGCGCCGCGTCCTGACATAGGAGGCGCCGGCCTCGGTCAGGCACACCAGCGTGACCCGCTTGTCGGACGCGTCGCCCCGCCGCTCGACCAGGCCGGACTCCTCCATCACCCGGACCAGGGCGGTCATCGCGGGCTGGGTGACGCCCTCGACCGCGGCCAGATCGGTGATGCGCCGCGGGCCGGTCCGGTCCAGGGTGGCCAGGGTGGCGGCGGACGTCAGGCTCATGTCCCGGGGCAGGCGTCTCGCGGCCCTGGTGGCCAGGCCGTAGAGGGCTGCCCCGATGGCGGCGGATGCGCCAGGAGCGGTGTCTTGACGACTCATGCCAGAAGTATAGCATTTTTATATTCACAGTTTATGTAAATGGTCGACTGGCGCGGGCGACACGCCCCTTGAGCAGGCCGGCCCGCCGGATCCGGGTCAGTGCCAGGCCCAGCAGCCGGGCGGTCGCCGTATGTCAGAGGGATGCCCGCGCTGTTCTGCCAGCGGCAGAACAGCGGCCGGACCGGGCTCGACGATCACTAAGGTCCCGTCTCATGACGACGATTACGACGCGTACGGTCGAGTATCCGGCCGACGGTTTGACGATGATCGGGCACCTCGCGCTCCCGGCCGGTGTCGACCGCCGGCCCGCGGTGCTGCTCGGACCGGAGGGCATGGGGCTCAGCGACGTCGAGCGCCGCCGGGCCGATGCTCTCGCCGAGCTGGGATATACAGCACTGGCCTTCGACCTTCATGGCGGGCGCTATTTGGGCGACCCCGAGGAGATGCTGGCCCGTTGCCTGCCGCTGCTCGCTGATCCCGAGCGGATGCGAGGCATCGGCCATGCGGCGCTCGATGTGTTGCTCACCGAACCGCGGACCGACCCCGACCGGATCGCCGTCGTCGGCTACGGCACGGGGGGTGCCGTCGGGCTGGAACTCGGGCGCGGCGGCGTCAGCCTGCGCGCGATCGGGACAGTCAACGCACTGACCACGGGCCGACCGGGCGAGGCGGCGCGCATTCGCTGCCCGGTGTGGGCCGGGGTCGGGTCGGAAGACCCGATCATGCCGCCCGCGCAACGGAACGCGTTCACCGCCGAGATGCAGGCCGCGGGCGTCGACTGGCGCCTCACGGTCTACGGCGGTGCCTTGCACGCCTTCCACCACCCGCCGGTCGACCACCCGGTGGTCCCCGGCGTCGGCTACCACCCACGGCACGCGCAGCGAGCCTGGCGCGACGTCGTCGACCTGCTCGCCGAATGCCTGCCCGTGACGGAGGATCTGGGGCATGCCCCAGGTAAGCGTGCCGACCCCGGGCACTGACAGTCCGCTCCCCTCGAGTCCGCACCGCAGAAACGTATTCGGGCGGTTGCTCGATCACCGAGACGTATTCACAACTACCGCAGTAAATACCGGATTTACCGCGGCAGTGCGGGAGGGCGGGACGGCGCGACGATCGAACCGGTGACCGTACTCTTCCCCGTCGCCGGGATCGAAGAACCGGTGCTGCCGGAGGTCTTGGCCGAGCTGGCGGCGGCGCGGGCGGGCGAGCTGGACGCCGACACCGTCAACCGGGAGCTGTCCATCGCGCGCAAGGCGATCGGCTGGTGGCAGCGCCAAGGCTGGATCGAGTGCGATCCGACGATCGGCATCGAGCGGCGGCCGGCGCCGCCGGACCGCACCGAGGCTCTCGCGGAGAACCAGGCCGGTCTCCGGGCACACGTCGAGCGTGGGTGTTCGGACGGGGCCTTGGCTGCCGGCAAACCCCCTCGCCTCACCCGACGACATCGAGGACCTGGACGGCTGGACGCTTCACCGGCTACGTCACAGTGCCCTGACGCACGACGCGGAGGACGGCACCTCCACCCCGATGCTGCCGGCCCGCTCCCGCCACGGCTCCGTCCGCTCCCTGGAGCGCTACGCCCGCCCCGGCGTCGACTCGGTCGCCCGGCACGTCGCCGAACGCGACCCCGCTGCACGTCGCCGCAGGTAGATCCGAGCGGATCAGTGCTTCGAGATCATCCCGTTCCCCCTTCGGCGCGTATCTCGGTCACACCCCGGACGGACGGGCGCGGCTGACGCGCAGTGGGTCCGCGTCAGCCGCTTTCGTACGTCCTGTCGCTCAGGGCTGTCGTCGCGCCCCGCGCAGCGCCGCGCGCGTCCCGACGTACAGGGCCGCGGCCACGGCGATGGCCGCCATCGTCAGCAGCCAGTTGCGCACGTAGTCCAGCGGCACGACCGTCGGGTTGGCCGCTCCGCCCGGCCGCAGGAGCGGCGGGAGGGCCATCGCCGTCAGGGAGCCCGCGACGATGAGGGCTGCGCGCGGGACCCCGCGCAGGCGCAGGCCGAGGGCGCCGGTGAGCGCGGCGACCGCGATCACGAGCGGCGCGATCAGCCCGTCGTTCAGCACGACGGCGCCCGCGAGCCACAGGGCGATGCGCCAGGGCGAGGGCTGCTGGATCAGCAGGGCGCCGCCCAGGCCCATCAAGGCCAGTCCGAGGCCCGCCACCAGGTACCGGCACGCCATCACGCCACCTCCAGTCGGCCGACCCACTTGGTCTGGAGCACGCCGGGCCGGTTCGGGGCGATGATCCGCGCCGGGTAGCCGTGGTCCGGGGAGAGCTCCTCGCCGTTCAGGCGCAGCGCGAGCAGGGTGAGCGGGTCCTGGGCGTACGCGCGGCCCATCTCCATCACCCGGTACGCGCCGACGGCCTCCAGCGACTCCACCCGGGCGCGGGAGCCCGGGCCGCCTCCGGCGCGGTCCAGCAGGTCGCGCACGCGTACCCCGGTCCACCGGGCGTTCTTGCTCCAGCCCTCGACGCACGCGAGGGGCAGCGTCACCTCGTACTGCGGCATCGCGCGCAGTTCGTCGAGGGTGAGGGTGTAGGGGCGCGGGCCGGCGACGGTGAGCCGCCAGTCCCGTACGGAGGCCGCGGTGACGCCGGCCGCCTTCGCCGTACGGTTCACCGGAAGGCCCTGCGGTCCGACGGAGGGATCACGCGGGGCGAACAGGTCGAGCCGCCCGAGCGCGGTCACGGACTGCCCGGCGGTCGTCAGCGTCACGGCCCCCACCCCCGCGGCGATCGCGGCCAGCAGCGCACGCCGGTCCGGGCCGTCGGCCGCGGGCAGCGCGAGCGTCCCCGGGGAGCGGCGGGTCCAATGGGCCTGGATCTCCGGCCACTTCACGGCGACGTGCACCATGAGCGCGCCCAGCAGGAGCCAGGACAGCGCGAAATGCACCGGCACGAAGGAGAACGGCCAGGGATACCACTGGAAGGTGTTGAGCAGCCCGCTGAACAGCTCGAACACGCCGGCCGCCACCAGGACGGCCACGGAGGCGCGTTCGAGCGCGTGCCGCACCGACTTCAGCGGCGGCCATGCGAACAGTCTCGGGTACACGGCCCACAGCTTCGCGAACAGGAGCGGGACCGCCGCGATCCCGGAGACCACGTGGAGTCCCTGGGTGAACCGGTAGCCCCAGCACGGGCGGCTCGGCAGCCGGTCGGCGAGCGGGCCCGGCGGGTGCTGGAGGTAGTGGCTGAGGACGCCGGTCGCGAAACAGACGGCAAAGGCCAGCCCGAGCCAGCGGCCGAGGGCGGTCGCGGTACGGGCGTCGTGCAACCGCGCCCTGAACGTGACGGGCGGGTCGACGGGGAGACGGAGGGGGAAGCGCATGGATCCATGACACCCCCGAGAAACCGCTCAGAGGCGGTTCGGACACCTTACGAAACGCGGACATGGGCGGCGCGGGACCCCGTTGCGCGCCGTTCCCTGGAACGCTGCGGCTGTGAACCTGCGCACCGCCCTCGCCCTCTCCGCCCTCTCCGCCCTCGCCGCCGTCCTCGTGTGGACCATCCGCTACGACGGCTACTTCGCCGACCCCGCCGGTCTGTCCTGGCGGTACGCGGCCTGCTGGGCGCTGTTCGCCGTTGCGCTGCTCGCGCTGCGGCGGGTCCCGGCCGGCCTGGTCGTGCCGCTCGTGCTGGCGGGGGCCGTCGCGGTGACGGCGACGGGGCTGGTGGCCGCGCCCCGGACCAGCACCGACTCGTACCGCTACGCCTGGGACGGCCGGGTCCAGTCCGCCGGCATCTCCCCGTACGACCACGCTCCGCAGGACCCCGCGCTGGCCCGGCTGCGCGACCCCTGGCTCTTCCCCACGGGCGCCGCCGCGTGCACCGGCCCCGACCGGGCCCGGATCCCGTACACCGGGGACACGGGGGGCGCCGGGGGCGACCCGCACTGCACCCGGATCAACCGGCCCGCCGTGCACACCATTTATCCGCCGGTCGCGGAGGCGTACTTCCTGGCCGTCGACCGGCTCTCCCCCGAAGGCGCCCGGCACAAGCCGCTCCAGATCGGCGCCGGGGTGCTGTCCCTCGGCGTGACCGGCGCGCTGCTGCTGATCCTGCGCCGCCGGGGCACGGACCCGCGCAGGGCCGCGTACTGGGCGTGGTGCCCCGCCGTCCCGGTCGAGGCCGTGAACAACGCGCACGTGGACGTCCTGGGAGTGCTGCTGGCCGTGGTCGGTCTCGGGCTGGTGTCCGCGCAGCACCTCGGGCGCCGGGCCGCCGGCGGGCTGGTACTCGGCGCCGCAGTCGCCACCAAGCTGATGCCGGCGATCGTGCTCCCGGGCGCCCTGTCCGGCGTCCGCCGGGTGCGCGATGGGGTCGCCGTACTGCTGCCGGCCGCCGCCTTCACGGCGCTCGCGTACCTGCCGTACGTCCTGCTCTCGCACGGCTCCGTCCTCGGCTACCTCGGCGGATACGTGGAGGAGGAGGGGTACGAGGACGCCTCGGCCGGTTCCCGCTATGCACTGCTGCGGCTGGTACTGCCGGACAGCTGGGCGCTGCCGGTGCTGCTCGCCGTGATGGCGGGCGTGTGCGGGTACGTGCTGTGGCGCGGGGATCCCCGACGGCCCTGGAGCGGAGCGCTGTTGGTGACGGGGTGGGCGTTCGCGCTGCTCACGCCGGGCTATTCGTGGTACGCCCTGCTGCTGGTCGCGCTCGTGGCTCTGGACGGACGCTGGGAGTGGCTGGGGATCGCGGTCGCGGGCCCCGCCGTGTACGTCACGGGCCAGGTGTTCGGCTCGCGCGAGGCGGTGAGCGCCACGGCGTACGGCCTCGCGGTGCTCCTGGTGCTCGTGGTCACCGCGGTACGCCGGCGCGGGCGGCCGTCGTTCGGCAGCTTCTCGCGGGGCTCGACGAACTCGTCCACGATGTCCTAGCAGATGCGCGATCCTGCTCGGTGGGACGGAGTTTCGAGCAGGTATTGACATGCCTCCGGCACTGCGCTGCACTTTGGCTGCACTTTGGCCGACTGTCTGAACTCCCCTTCCCTCCCACCTGCTTGGGGAACTTGCCATGCGTCTGCTCAGATTGCTGATCGCCGCCGTGTGCGCGGTGGCCGCGCTCTCCTTACCCGGTGTCGCCGTGGCCGGACCCGCGCCCGCGCAGGCCGCCGCCGGGCCGCCACAGACCGTACCGGCGCTGCGGCAGTGGACGGCCGGGACCGGTACGTACGCCTTCACCGCCGCCAGCCGTATCGTCGTCGACCCCGCCTACACCGCCCAGCTCTCCGACGAGGCCGCCACGCTCGCCGACGATCTCGGAGCGCTGGCCGGGCGTCCCGTCATCGTCGTCACGGGGAGCGCCGCCCCCGGCGACATCGCGCTGGGCCTCGGCGACCCCGGACTGCCCGCCGAGGGCTACCGGCTGACCGTCGGTCAGTCCGTCGGCATCCGGGCCGGGACCGACACCGGCGCGTTCTACGGCACCCGCACCGTGCTCCAGCTCCTCCACCAGTCGCCCTCGGTGCCGGCCGGTACGGCGGTGGACTGGCCCACCAAGCCGGAGCGCGGGCTCATGATCGACCAGGGCCGGAAGTTCTTCACCGTCGACTGGGTCAAGCAGCACATCAAGGAGCTGGCCTACCTCAAGCTCAACTACTTCCACTTCCACCTGTCGGACACGTTCGGCTTCCGCCTCGAGAGCTCCACCCATCCGGAGATCGTCTCCGCCGACCACTACTCCAAGCAGGACATCGCCGACCTCGTCGCGCTCGGGCAGAAGTACCACGTCACGATCGTTCCCGAGATCGACACGCCGGGGCACATGAACGCCGTCCTGGCCGCCCACCCCGAGCTCAAGCTCAAGAACAGTTCCGGGACGGCCAGCCCCGACTTCATCGACCTCTCGCTGCCGGCCTCGTACGCCCTGATCAAGGACCTGGTGAACGAGTACCTGCCCTTGTTCCCCGCCCCGTACTGGCACATCGGCGCGGACGAATACGTCACCGACTACGCCAAGTACCCGCAGCTGCTCAGCTATGCCCGCTCTCACTACGGGGCCGGTGCCACCGCCAAGGACACCTACTACGGGTTCGTGAACTGGGCCGACGGCCTGGTCCGGGCGGCCGGCAAGACCACCCGGATGTGGAACGACGGCATCAAGGCCGGGGACGGGACCGTCACCCCGAACGCCGGCATCCTCGTCGAGTACTGGTACAGCTACGGGCTCACCCCGCAGCAGCTGGCGGCGGCCGGCCACACGGTCGCCAACGAGTCCTGGACTCCGACCTATTACGTGCTCGGCGGCGCCAAACCCGACACCAAGTGGATGTACGAAACCTGGACCCCCGACCGCTTCGAGGGCGGCGCCACCCTCACCGACCCCGCCAAGAACCCCGGCTCACTGATCCACGTCTGGTGCGACAACCCGACCGCCGAGACGCAGGACCAGATCGCGGCGGGCATCATGTACCCGTTGCGCGCCCTGGCCCAGCAGACCTGGGGCTCGCCGAAGCCGGCGAGCACGTACGCCGCCTTCACCCCGATCGCGGCAGCGGTCGGGCACAACCCCGCCTGGCCGGGCCTCGCCCAGCCCGGCAACCTCGCCCGCAACCGGCCGACCACCGCCTCCAGCACCGAGACCGCCGACTTCCCGGCCTCCTCGGCCACCGACGGCGACCCCGGAACCCGCTGGTCCAGCGCCTACGCCGACCCGCAGTGGCTCCAGGTGGACCTCGGCTCCGGCCAGGCCGTGAGCCGGGTGGTGCTGCGCTGGGAGGCGGCGTACGGAAAGGCCTTCCAGATCCAGCTCTCCGACGACGCGACCACCTGGCGCACCGTGTACTCGACCACGACCGGCGCCGGCGGGGTCCAGGAGCTCACCGGACTGTCCGGATCCGGCCGCTACATCCGCGTGTACGGGAGCAGGCGCGGCACCGCGTACGGCTATTCGCTGTACGAGCTCGAGGTGTACGGAGGCCAGTTGAGCGGCACCCGGACCCTCGGCGCAGCCGGCAAGGCCCTTGACGACCCGGCGAGTTCCAGCGCCTCCGGCACCCAGCTGATCACCTGGACACCGCACGGCGGTCCCAACCAGCAGTGGCAGCTGGCACTCGACGCCGACGGGTCCTACTCCATGGTCAACGGCTCGTCCAGGCTCTGTGCGGACGTCTCGGGCGGCTCCACGGCGCCCGGTGCGGCCGTCGTCCAGGCCACCTGCAACGGCGGCGAAAGCCAGCGCTGGCTGATCACCGCTCTCGGCGGGGGCGAGTACGCGGTGGCCAACAGGAAGAGCACGCTCCTGCTGACCACCGCGTCGGGTGCGGACGGCGCCCTGGTCACGCAGCAGTCGAGTTCCGGTTCGGGCTACCAGCGGTGGCAGATCACCTGACGGGAGCGCAGCTCGTGGACGTCTCCCGGCGACGGCATGTGCCGGGAGACGTCAGGCCTCCGCCGGGTGCGGCGGGCGTGCCCCGTCCGCCCGGTGCGCCCGGTGCGCCCGGTGCGCCCGGTGCGCCCGGTGCGCCCGGTGCGCCCGGTGCGCCCGGTGCGCCCGGTGCGCCCGGTGCGCCCGCCATTCCGGGGCGAGGACCGACCAGACCTCCTCGTCGTGACGCTTCCCGCGGTACAGGTAACACTCCCGCAGCACACCCTCCTTGGTCATCCCGAGCCGCCGGGCCACGGCGATGCTGGGTTCGTTCCCGACCGAGACCACCCACTCCACGCGGTGGATGCCCCGCTCCTCGACGGCCCAGTCGATGATCGCGCGCACGGCCCGGGTCACCAGTCCCCTGCCCACCGCGGACGGTTCCAGCCAGCAGCCGGCCTCGGCCACGCCCTGGGCCACGGCGAACTTGCGGAAGAGGACCGCTCCGACCAGCTTGCCGTCGCTCCGGATGCCGTACAGCCGCCCGGAGTCGGCCGCGGTCTTCTCCGCGTACGCCTGGAGGAACGCCCGGCTGGATTCCACGTCCGTGACGACGTCCGGGAGTCCGTTGAACTGCCCGATGAACTCGCGCCCTCGGTCCACGTGGGCCAGGAACTCCTCGGCCTGCCACGGTTCGAGAGGACGCAGCTCCGCGCCGTCGTCGCCCAGGGGCATCGCGAACATCGTCACCTTCCACGGTCGGGACCAGCGGCTCCAGCGGAAGGATCTTCTCACGGGCCCGCACCACCGCCCGTGGAACACCTTGCGCATGACACGCGTTGTGCGTGAGATGGAGGACCCTCCGTTCCGACACGACCGTCTCCTGAAGGAGTTCCGCGTGAACCACCCCACCGCCCCGCTGGTCCTCGACCCGGCCGGCGCCGACCGGCACGCCGAGTACCGGCTGCTGCGCGCCCAGGGGCCCGCGGCCCGCGTCGACGTCCTCGGGGTGACAGCCTGGGCCGTCACCGATCCGGCGCTCCTCAAGGAACTGCTCACGAGCCCGGACGTGTCCAAGGACGCCCGCGCGCACTGGCCGGAGTTCGAGCAGGCCGTACAGACGTGGCCGCTCGCCCTTTGGGTGGCCGTGACCAACATGTTCACGGCCTACGGAGCGGACCACCGCCGGCTGCGGCGGATGGTGGCCCCCGCATTCAGCGCCCGCCGTGTCGCCTTATTGCGCGACACCGTCGAGGACGTCGTCACCGGCCTCGTGGACGAGCTCGCCGCCCTCCCGCCCGGCGAGGTGGCGGACCTGCGCGAACGGCTGGCCTACCCGCTGCCCATCGCGGTCATCGGGCACCTCATGGGCCTCCCCGAGGAGCAGCGCGCCGACTTCCGTGCCGTGGTGGACGGGGTCTTCGACACGACCGTCACCCCTGAACAGGCCGCCGCGAACGCGGTCCGGGCCTACGAAATCCTCGGCCAGCTCGTCGCCACCAAGCGCGCCGTGCCCGGCGACGACATGACCTCGCTCCTCATCGCCGCCCGGGACGAGGAGGGCGACGGCTCCGCGCTCTCCGACACCGAACTGGCCGACACCCTGTTCCTGATGATCAGCGCCGGCTACGAGACGACCGTCAACGTCATCGACCAGGCGGTGACCGCCCTGCTCACCCACCCCGAGCAGCTCGGCCACGTCCGCGCCGGCCGCAGCAGCTGGGGCGACGTCGTCGAGGAGACCCTGCGCCACGAGTCGGCCGTCAAGTACCTGCCGATGCGCTTCGCCGTGACCGACATACCCCTGCCCGACGGACGGACCATCGCCAAGGGGGAGGCGATCCTCGCCTCGTACGCCGCCGCCAACCGGCATCCCGACTGGCACGGCCCGGATGCCGATGCCTTCGACGTCACGAGGGTCACGAAGGACCACCTCGCCTTCGGGCACGGGGTCCACTTCTGCCTCGGCGCCCCGCTGGCCCGGCTCGAGGTCTCGACCGCGCTCGAAGCCCTCTTCGACCGCTTCCCGTCCCTCGAACTGGCGGTTCCCGCCGACGAGCTGGTGCCCGGCGCCTCGCTGATCAGCAACGGCCACCGGAGCCTGCCCGTCCGTCTCCGTCCCTCGGCATGACCCGATGACGCACTGACCCACTGCCCCGCCGACCCGTCTCTGGCGAAGTCGCCGTGTTGTGGCGGAGCCGGCCGGCAAGAGGGCGCAGCGACCCCCGAAGTTCACTTCCCCGACGCCTTCCGCAGGCCGATCATCGACCACGGCCACCCTAGGCTGCCGCCATGGCTGAGGTGGGGGTCACGGTCCGGGGCTGCCGGCTGCTCGGAACGCTCGGGTCGGTGCTGCTGGGGGCCGGGAGCTGGTCGGCCGGCGCACTGCCTTTCGGGGTCCCCGACGGGCTGTGGGCGCAGCGGAGCCCGGCGCAGACGGTGCTGGGAGCTGCGGCCTCGTACGCCGGGCTGGTGCTGCTCCTGATCGCCTGGTGGCGGCTGGGCGGGCTGCTGCGCAGCGGGGAGCCCGTCGGCCGCAGACAGCTGCGTGCCGTGCTGTGGTCCTGGGTCCTGCCCCTCGTACCGGGGCCGTTGCTGTTCAGCAACGACGCGTACAGCTATGTCGCGCAGGGCGCGCTCGTCGGCCGGGGCTGGGACGTGTACCGGCTGGGGCCGTCGGCGCTCGGCGGTCCGCTCGCGGACAACGTGCCGGAGATGTGGCAGGACGCACCGGCGCCGTACGGGCCGGTGGCCGTCGCGGCGACGCGGGCCGTGGTGGCCGTCACGGGCGAACACCACACGGTGGCGTCGGTGCTGGGGATGCGGATGGTGGCCCTGGTGGGGCTGGGGCTGATCGTGTGGGGCGTGGGCCGTCTCGCGTCCGAGTGGGGCGGCGGGGAGGCCGGGGCGCTGTGGGCGGCGGTGCTCAACCCGCTGGCGCTGGTGCATCTGGTGGGCGGGGCGCACAACGAGGCACTGATGCTCGGCCTGATGGTGGTGGGGCTGGTGGCCTTCCGCCGGGGCCGCTGGGTGCTGGGCACCGTCGTCCTCACGTCGGCGGTGCTGGTCAAGGTTCCCGCCGCGGTGGCTCTGCTGTGTGCCGCCGCGTGGTCCGTCGGCGGGCGGCCGGACCGGCGTTCGGGCTGGTCGCGGGCGGCGGGGATCTCGCTGGTGGGCCTCGCGGCGCTGGTGCTGGGCGTGGGCGTGTGCGGCCGGGGCTGGGGGTGGGTGTCGACGCTGCGGGGCCCGACGCAGGTGTACACGGTGCTCTCGCCCAGCACGGACGTGGGCCGGGTCCTCGGGCTGTTCGCCGAGGGGTTCGGCCTGGGCACGGCGGCCGATGCGATCGCCGCCGCGCGCTCGGTGGGGATGCTGCTGGGTGTGTGCGCGGTGGCCTTCTGCGCGTGGCGTGCCCCGCGTACGGGTCCCGAGTACGCCACCGGCATGGCGATGCTGGGACTGGTGGTGACCGCTCCGGTCGTACAGCCCTGGTACGTGCTGTGGGGGACGGTGCCGCTGGCGGCGGTCGCCTGGCGGCTGCTGGAGGACACCCGGGCGCGGCCGGCGGTGCTGGGGCTGCTGGTGATCGTGCTGCCCAGCGGGACGGCGCCCACGTGGTCCTACGCGCTCGCGGCCGTCACCGGGGCGTCGGCGGCCGTGGCGGCGCTCGTGGCGTGGGGTCCGCTGCGGCCGGGGGCGGTACCCCGCCTCCTCCTGCAGGAGCGCACGTGGGTGCGTGCGGCGGCCAGAACCCGCCGGTGAACGCGGCGGGGAAACCGGGTTGTCCCGGCCCGCGGTGATCACTAGGGTTGGCTTCGTGACTGCCGGGTCGGCCTTGGGCCATACACGAGTTGGGTTCCCGGCCTCGGCGTGAGCACGGGGCGGGCCAGGGGCCCGCCGCTCCTCCGCGTTTTGTTCCCGGGCGCCCGCGTGTGGCGCCGTTCCAGCGGATCCCGAAACCGGAGACACACCACCCGTGCAGAGCACTCAGCAGTATCCGAACGCCGTCCAGTTGAACCACACCGTCGTCCACGCCGGGGACCGGCAGCTGTCGGCCGAGTTCCTCGCCGTGATCCTGGGACTGGAGGTCGGCGCTCCGTTCGGGCCGTTCCTGCCCGTCGACCTCGGCAACGGTGTGACGCTCGACTACTACGCGATGACCGACGAGCCGATCCAGCCGCAGCACTACGCGTTCCTCGTGCCCGAGGAGCGGTTCGACGCCATGATCGCCCGTCTGGAGGCGGTCGGGGTCACCTACTACGCCGACCCCCACCACACCGAACCCGGCCACACCAACCGCCTGTTCGGCGGTCGCGGCGCATACTTCGCCGACCCGGACGGGCACAACATGGAGATCATGACCCGCCCCTACGTCCGCCCGTAGCCGGTACGTCTCAGCGTTGGCTGCCGGTGAGCTTGCCGTCGGGGGTCAGCGTGAAGGTGACGGTGATGCCGCTCATGGCGGAGGTGTCGCGGTCCTCGTCGCCGTACGCCCGGAGGCTGATCTGCTCGGCCTTGCCCCAGTGGATCTCGGCTTCGGCGGCGTGGGCCCAGCGGTTGACCCGGACGTGCGCCGACCAGTCGGCGACCTCTTCCTGCCGCCACGCGCCCCAACTGCTCTCCGGCAGCAGGCCCGGCGCCGCGCCCCGGTAGACGCTGAAGGCCGTGATCCCGAGCAGGGCGGCGGCCACGGCGAAGCCGAGCACTGCCGCGCGCCGGCCGCGTATGAGGGACACAGCGTGCTCCTGACGGTGGGGAAGGGACCGGCCGGCCCTGTCGGCCGGTCCTGGTCATTGCCGGTCAGGTAGACGGGTGTCGGCGCGGTTGCGTTCCGAGTCGGCGACGTCAGGGCGGAGGCCGGTCCGGCGGCGCAGGGCTCGCCCGCCCGGAGCAGACCCCGCCAAGCCCCTGCCGCCAGGGGGTGTCCGCAAAGTCCTGCCTGGCCCGCGGCGTCTGGTGCCCCACCTCGCCGCGGGCGGCGCCCTTCGGGCGCCCGCCGCGACGTTACGGACACCCCCTAGACCCCAGCCCGGCCCTCACCGTGTGACCCGACCCGGTGCGGCTGCGCGACCTGGGCTGCCCAGGCGTGCAGGTCGTCGGCCGAGGCTTCGAGCGGGTCGGCGGCGGAGCCGGCCCAGGCTATGTAACCGTCCGGGCGGACCAGGTACAGGCCGCGTCCGTACGCCTCGTACGGACCTGTCTGCGCGGTACGCAGGCCCGGGAGGGGCGGCAGCCGGTCCGGCAGCGGGGTGTCGACGGCGAGCAGGGTGAAGTGCGTGCCGCGGTAGAGGTCGAAGAGCCGCAGCCCGTCGCGCCGGCCGTCGGGCGCACGGTCGCCCGCGGTGAGGGCGTCCTCGGCCAGACCCGTGCGCGTCTCGCGGGTCAGGGACGAGTCCCGCTGGTCGAGACCGAGTTGGCGGGTGGCGGCGCCACGCCGCTCCTCGCCGCGGTGGATGCGGGTGGACAGCCCCAGCATGGCGGCGGCGTTGGGCAGGCGCTCCTCCTCGTACGTGTCCAGCAGCGCCTCGGGAGCTCCGTCACGCAGGACGGCGGCGAGCTTCCAGCCCAGGTTGTACGCGTCCTGGACACTGGTGTTGAGGCCCTGGCCGCCTGCCGGCGAGTGGATGTGAGCCGCATCGCCCGCGAGGAAGACCCTGCCGTCACGGAAGCGATCGGCGAGAGCGGCGTTCACGGTGAAGTCCGATGCCCAGCGGACCTCGGTGACTTCCTCGGCCTGTATGTGAGTGAATGCGGCAACCAGCGCGCGCACGTCGTCCGCCGCGATCTCGTTGCCGACCGGCGCCGGCTGTGCGACGAACTGGAACTCCTGCGAGTGCGGCAAGGGACACAGGGCCGCAAATCCCGTCCCCTCCGCGGCGGGCGGGAAGATGTGCCAGTTCTCCCGGTCGAGCGTCGGGATGACCACATCGGCCACGAGCATCGGGGCGGGGTCGACGCGTTCGCCGGTCATCTTGACGCCGAGGAGCCGGCGGACCGTGGACCGGCCGCCGTCGGCGGCGACGGCGTGCCCCGCGCGGACGGTCACCGGGCTCCCGCCTCCCGTCGGTATGAGCGTGGCCGTGACGGCCTCGGCGTCCTGGGTGAGCCCCGTCAGCTCGACCCCGAACACAACGCCACCGCCCAGTTCGCGAAGCCGGTCGAGCAGGATCCGCTGGGTCCGCCACTGGGGCAGGATCCAGGGCCCCGTATAGGGCGCGTCCTCGGTCGACTCGACCTCGTCGAACATGCGGTATTCGCCCACGCGGGCGCCGCCCTGCCACGTCATGCCGATCGGCGCTCGGCCGCCCCACCTGATGATCTCCTCGAGGACGCCGAGATCGTGGAAGACCTCCAGGGTCCGCGGCTGGATGCCCTTGCCGCGGGAACCGGGAAACAGTTTCGGTGACCGCTCGACGACCAGCGCGCGCACGCCGCGCCGGGCGAGGTCGCAGGCCAGGACCAGGCCGGTGGGGCCGGCGCCCACGATCAGGACATCGCTGCGCCGGTCCCCCAGGGCCGCGATGTTCTCGTGTCGGCGCCCGTCCCCGCGCTCGTCCCCGCGCTCGTGCTCGTGCTCGTGCTGCGTCATCGGTCGCCCCATTCGCGTAGCAAGACTCTCCTTAACAGCGTTAAGGAGCTCGATAGCGCAAGAGTGCCCTTAACGTTGTTAAGCTGTCAACCCTCGAACGAGTGCACCGCCCCGGGAGACAGGCAGACGATGAACGCCAAGCCGCAGCAGACACCGCCTCGGGTCCCGCCCCTGAGTCGCCTGACCGTCGCCGAGACCGCGCTGCGGCTGCTCAACGAGAGCGGGCTCGACAAGCTCACGCTCCGCGCCATCGCGCAGGAGCTGGACGTGAAGGCACCGGCGCTCTACTGGCACTTCAAGAACAAACAAGAGCTGATCGACGAGATGGCCACCGAGATGTTCCGGCGCATGGCCGCGAGCCCCGCGGAACCCGGGGCGGACGACCCCTCGACACCCTGGCGCGAGCGGATGCTGGTCGCCAATCGCGCTCTGCGGCGCGCCCTGCTCGCCTATCGCGACGGAGCCCGCGTGTTCACCGGGTCACGCTTCACCGGAACCGAGCACGCGGAACAGGTCGAGGCCCATCTGCAGGCCCTGCTGGCGCAGGGGTTCGAACTGCCGCAGGCCGTACGGGCCACGGCGACGGCCTTCTCGTACACGTTGGGGTTCGTGATCGAGGAACAGGGCGTCCACCCCGTCCCGGGCGAGCGCCGGGAGGGCTACGACGTGGCGGAGCGCAGCGAGCGCCTGGCCGACCACCCGCTCGCGGCGGCCGCCGGTGCACATCTCTTCCAGGAGTACGACGAGCACTTCGAAGAGGGCCTGCAGATCGTCGTCGACGGCATCGCCGCGCGGTACGGCATCCGCTGAGCCGCAGGTCGAGCCGCCAGGGGTGTCCGCGAAGTCGTGCCAGGCAGGACTCTGCGGACACCCCCTAACGCCGTCCCGTCCGCTAGGGGACGTTGGTCATGGTCTCGCAGCGGACGGCCACGTCGCTTCCGTCCTTGCCGTCGCAGGTGTCCTTCACGTCGTCGCCCCCGTCCATGACGTCGTTGCCGCTTGCCGCCTCGTCCGCCGGGGAGAGCTTTGCCGGCGCGCTCTGAGCGGGCTTCGCCGACGGACTCGGGCGGCTCTGGCCGTTCGGGCGGGCAGGCTTCGCGGCCACGCCGTTCTCGCCCTTCCCGTGCGCGGCGTGTCCCGAGTTGCTGTCGCCGATGATGGCGTCGACGCCGGGCCCGCCCAGCAGGACGTCGGCGCCGTGGCCGGCCGCGCTGGCCTCGGCGGAGGAGTCGCCGGTGATGCTGTCATCCCCGGGCCCACCGTCGATGACGTCCTTGCCGCCGCCCGTCGCGTTGATGCCGCCGCGACTGTCGCCGATGAGGGCGTCGTTCCCCTCCTCGCCGAACAGGACGTCGTTGCCCCCGCCGGACGCGCTGGAGCCGAACGCCATGCTGTCCCCGCCCATGCGGTCGTCACCCGGCCCGCCGAGGAGGACGTCATCGCCCCCACCGTCGACGGGGGCTCCGGTGGCGATCAGGTCACCGCGGAGGAGATCCGCGCCTTCGCCACCGTCCAACCTGTCGTTGCCCAGGCCTCCGGCGATCGTGTCGTTGCCGGCCAGGCCGCAGATCAGGTCGTCCCCGCCGAGCCCGTCGATGGTGTCGGCATTCGCCGACC
Source organism: Streptomyces sp. NPDC031132 (assembly GCF_055570595.1). Classification (NCBI taxonomy): domain Bacteria; kingdom Bacillati; phylum Actinomycetota; class Actinomycetes; order Kitasatosporales; family Streptomycetaceae; genus Streptomyces; species Streptomyces sp. NPDC031132. The sequence goes on along the minus strand of NZ_JBVIGX010000007.1, from coordinate 276,107 downwards.
CGATGATGACGTCGTCGCCCTCCGTCCCGGCGATCGTGCCCGCCCCCGTAATGGTGGCGGCGCGGCCGAAGCAGGTGGCCTCGGGCGCGTCGGCGGCCGCTGCCGGGACCCCGAAGGAGAGCAGCGCGGCTGCGGTCAGCAGGGTGAGTGACTTACGACAAGGCATACGGGCCTCCGGTGGGAGTGGTCACAGCTGCCCGGCCGATCGAGGAACCAGGCTCGAATCCGTCGGGAACATATGGCGCGAAGACCCCGAAAGCAATGAAATGCCTAGCCTTTTGTATGCCTTACGCCCGGTTGGCCCCTCCGCGGCGGGTCCCACACACCCGGACGGGTCCACGCCGTCTCGAGGGGGCGGGTTCCCGGACGACCGCCTACCGTCGAGGTATGAGCGGGATCATCGTGGTGCACGAGCTCGGCAGGCCGGCGCCGGGCCGCGCCGGCAAGGGGCCGACCCAGGACGCCGAGGCACCCGTCCGCCAGGTGCACGCCGCGCCTGCCGCGCCCGGGACGACCACCGAGCCGGGCCCGCGCACGCTCTGCGGCAGGGACACGTTCGCGATGGCACCGGCCCGCTGGACCCCGCCCGAGCCGGGCTCCCCGTGGTACCCGCCGCAGGAGGCGAGCCTGGTGTGCCCGTCCTGCGATGCGGCGATGGACGACACCTGATCGACACCTGATCCGGCGCCGCCACCCGGCGGCTGCGTCCGGACGAGGTCGCCGACGCGCCGGCGGCGGCACACCGCATGCGCGCGCGGCGTGCTCACGTGAAGCTTGAGACCAGGTGAACACGCACCGCCCCGCACGTATCAGGTCGTGGCGACCGCGCCCAAGGAAAGGTCTGTCCTCATGCCGCTCACCCATCGCAAGGATCTCGGACTGCTCGCCCTGCGCCTGGGGGCAGGCGGCGTGCTGATCGCACACGGAGCACAGAAGCTCTTCGGCTGGTTCGGCGGAGCCGGTCTCGAGGGCACGGCCCGGGGCATGGAGCACATGGGATTCACCCCGGGGCGGCAGAGCGCGCTCGCGGCCGGGCTCGGCGAGGCCGGCGGCGGTGCGCTGCTCGCCCTGGGGCTCGCGACCCCGGCGGCCGGCGCCGCCGCGGCGGGCGCCATGGCCGGCGCCGCCGCGGTGCACGCGCCGGCCGGGTTCTTCGCCCAGGGCGGCGGCTTCGAGTACCCGGCCTTCCTCGGCTACGTCGCGGCCTCCCTCGGTCTTTCCGGGCCGGGTCGCTTCTCGCTCGACCATGTCACCCGGCACCGGCTGGACCGGCCGGCCACGGTGGTGATGGCCTTCACGCTGGCCGCGGCCGCGGCCACCGTCGTCCTCAACCGGCGGGCCGCATCGCTCGCCGCAGCCGCCGAAGCGTCCGGCCCGGGCCGGGACGCCGACGGGCAGACGGCGTAGCCGCCATCGCCGGATCGCAGGGGCTACCAGCCGAAGCGGCGGTCGACCTCCCGGGCGAACTCCTCGAACGTCAGCACGTTGTCGCCGTTCTTGTCGGCGGCGTCGAAGAGCGCGGAAGAGGCGTCGACGTCGCCCAGGCCCCAGAACGGCAGATCGCCGTTGGCGGCCAGGGTCGGGCCCTTCGTCCGCAGGGCGGTGATCACTTCCAGGCGGGTCAGGGTGCCGTCATGGTTGAGATCGAGCGCCTCGAACAGTTTGCGGGCCTTCGCACTCATCACGTACGTCCTTCCGGGAGTCGGCAGGGGCTGCCTGCCGCCAGCCTACGGCGCAGCCCGCGTCGACTGACGGGCGCGGGTCCCGGCAACGCAACGCACAGCCAGCGCAAGCCGACCCAGCAGCCGGAGGAATCACGCGGATGAGCGAGACATCACCCGAACAGGCCGCCGCGGAGCACGCCGTGACCGTACTGATGGCGGTGGTGCCGTGCGGCTCCGACACCGCCCGCCAGATCCTGGCGGAGACGGTGCGGGCCACGGGAGTCGCCCTGCTCGAGACGGCCGAGGCGGTGCTCGCCCTGGGAGGCTGCCGCGCACTGCCGGCCTCCCTCGGCACCGCCCTGAAGGCCGCGATGGACGAGGCCAGGTCCGCGACCGCGCCGCTCGCGGCGCAGCCGTACACGCGCCTGCTCCCCGATCCGCAGGCCATCGGCGAGTTGCTGAAGCGGCACCGCGGGCTGCGCCGCCGCGCCCTGGCCGCGCCGCACGACCCCGCCGTGCGCAACGAGCTCGACGACGCCACGTACACGCTGTGCATCCTGATGGGCCAACGGAACGCCAGTACCGCACTCCGCTCGGCCGAACTGCTCGTCGGTGCCGGGTGGCTCGGCACCCCGGTGCGGGGGAGGGTCCGGGACGCGTCAACAGAGCGCCGCAGATTGTAACTTCCTGTAGTGGAACTGCTACCTTTCGTGATCGCCGATGGAAGTGATCATGCGTAGAAGGGTGCGTCCCATGACGAGGTTCAGGACTACGACCCGTGCACTGACGTGTGCAGTGGTGAGTCTGCTGGCGGTGGCAGGCGTGTCCGCCGGGCAGGTCTCCGCCGCGACGGAGCAGGCGGCGGCGGGGTGCCGCAGCATCGGAACGGCGTTCACGGACAAGATGATCCCCGGGCAGTGCATCAGCAACGGCGGCTACCGCCTGGACATGCAGTACGACGGCAACCTCGTCCTCTACTCGGGCGATCGCGCGTGCTGGGCGAGCGGCACCGACGGAACCGACGGGGTGTACGCCGAGTTCTCCGGCGACTGGCGTCCCGACTCCCCGTACCTGTCCCTGGAGTCGCAGTTCGGTCAGCTCAGGAAGTACCGCGGGAAGTACACCGGACTGCACAAGACCGGCAACGTGAGCATCAACAACAAGGGCGAGGTCTGGATCGCCTACGGCAAGCTCGCGGGCTGCTGACCGATGGGGACCAACCGGACCTTGGCGCGCGGTGCGAGTGCGCTCGTCCTCGCGTGCGGCGTCCTGCTGGGGGTGCCGGCGGCGGGGCTCGCCGCCGTACCCGTGCGGCCGTCGGACGCCTGCGTGGCGAGCGAGAACCTGGGTGAGATCGCGAACAACTTCATCTCACGGTGCCGCAAGGGTTCCATCCGGCAGGCGTTCCCCGGGGAGCACTACGGGGACTCGCTGGGGTACATCCGGGGGTGCGGGCTCAAGTCCTGCCAGACGGCGTGGAAGCTGCTGAACGACAACCGGTTCAAGAAGTAGCGTGCGCCGATGAGGACTTACGTCGCGGTTCTGGTCTGTGTCGCCACGGCCGCGCCCACGGCCACGGGCGGCGGGCAGGCGCCCCTGTACCGGGAGAGCTTCGTCCTGCTGACGGCCCGGACCGAGGACGAGGCCAGGTCCAGGGCCCGGGCCCACGGCGAAGCCCTCGAGACGAGCTACCGGAACGAGAAGGGTGAGCTGATCACCTGGACGTTCCGGCAGCTCGTGGACGTCGCCGAGGTACCCGAGGACCCCCTCGGCGACGGCGCGGAGATCTACACCCGCCACTTCCGCAACTTCGCCGCCTACACGGCCTTCGAACCCCTGCTGTCCGGCGAGGACCTCTGAGTCCCTCCGTACGCGGCCGGTCGGGGGGCCGCCGAACTGCTGAAACGGCTTCCGCGGAGGCATCGCTGCGGTGACCAGCGGGCACGGAGCACGGGTGAGACCTCTCGAGCTGCGCCCCGCGGCCGCCCGCCGCACCACCACGTCCCGTCGGGCACTGCTCGCCGGTTCGGTCGGCAATCTCGTCGAGTGGTACGAGTTCGGCGTCTACGGCTGCCTGGCGACCGTCATCGCGGCGAACTTCTTCCGGCACGAGGGGAGCAGCGGTGCCGAGGCGCTGGTGGCCACGTACGCCTCGTTCGCGCTCGCGTTCTTCTTCCGGCCCGTCGGCGCCGTCCTGTTCGGGCGGATCGGCGACCGGCTCGGGCGCCGGCCCACCCTCGTCGTGGTCGTCGGCCTCATGACCCTCGCCACCGCGACGATCGGCCTCCTTCCGACCCGCGCCGCCATCGGCGGCGCCGCCCCCTGGCTCCTCACGCTCCTGCGGGTGCTGCAAGGGCTTTCCGCGGGCGGCGAGTTCGGCGGGGCCGTCTCCCTCATGACCGAGTACGCGCCCGTCGGCCGCCGCGGCCTCTACGGGGCGTGGCAGTCCTTCACCGTCGCGCTCGGCCTGCTCACCGGGGCCGGTACGGCCGCCGCCCTGGCGACCGCGCTGCCCGCCGAGGCCCTGTACGCGTGGGGCTGGCGGATCCCGTTCCTGCTGGCCCTGCCGCTGGGCGCGGTGGCGCTGTGGCTGCGTACGGCATTGGAGGAGCCGCCCGGGGCTCCGCCGGGAGACGGCCCCGACGGTCCGGTCGGTGCCCGGGAGCTGGCGCGCGCCGTCGTACTCGGCATCGGGCGGATCATGGGTTGGTCGGCGGCCGGGTACACCTTCCTCGTCGTGCTGCCGTCCTATCTCCAGGCGACGCTCGGCGCCTCCCTCAGCGAGGCCCTGCTCGCCACCGCCCTCGCCAATGCCGGGTTCGCGGCGTCGATCCTGCCCGCCGGGGCGCTCAGCGACCGGATCGGCCGGCGCCCGGTGATGCTGTGCGGCGCACTCGGCGTCGTGGTGCTCGCCCTCCCCCTCGTCCACCTGCTCCAGTCCCCCGGCGCGTCGCCGTGGGCCAGAGCCGGGGCCGTGCTGCTCGCGGGTGCGCTGGTCGGCCTCCTGGCCGGGCCCGGACCGGCGATGCTGGCCGAGATGTTCCCGCGCAGGGTCCGCTGTACGGGGCTCGGCCTGGCCTACTCCCTCGCCAACGCGGTGTTCTCCGGCTGCGCCGGACTCGTCATCACCGCCCTGATCGCCCGGACGGGAGACCCCGCCGTGCCCGCGTACTACGCCGCCGGCGCCTGCGCTCTCAGTTGTCCCGCGCTGCTGGCCCTGCGCGGCCGCGCCCACCGGGAGCCGCTGCGATGAGGGTGATCGGGCTGATGTCGGGGACCTCGTACGACGCCGTCGACGCCGCTGCCGCCGACCTCGAGCCGTCCGCCGAGGACGGCACGCTGCAGCTCGTGCCGCTCGGCATGGTCAGCGAGCCGTACGCCGCCGATGTGCGGGAGACCCTCGCCGCCGCCCTGCCGCCCGCGGCGACCACCCTGGCCGACGTCTGCCGCCTCGACACCCGGATCGGGCAGGCCTTCGCGGCCGTCGCCGCCCGCGCCGACCGGGAACTGTGCGCAGGGCGCGCCGAGTTGGTCGCCTCGCACGGACAGACGGTGTACCACTGGGCCGAGGACGGCCGGGTGCACGGCACGCTGCAGCTCGGCGAACCGGCCTGGATCGCCGAACGCAGCGGCTGCCCGGTCGTCTCCGGCTTCCGAACGCGGGACGTGGCGGCGGGCGGGCAGGGGGCGCCGCTGGTCAGCCTGATCGACCTGATGCTCCTGCGGGGGCGCCCCGGCGTGCCCGCGGCCCTGAACATCGGGGGCATCGCCAACGTCACGGTGCTGCGGGCGGGCGCCGATCCCGTGGCGTTCGACACCGGCCCGGGCAACGCGCTGATCGACGCCGCGGTCCGCGAACTGAGCGCCGGGCGGCTCGCGTACGACGAGGACGGCGCGCTCGGCGCCGCCGGGCGCGTCCACGAGGGGCTGCTGGACCGGTTGCTGTCCGGAGAGCCGTACTACCGGATGCCCGCCCCCCGGACGACGGGCAAGGAGCTGTTCCACGCCGGCTACCTCCGGGCGCGGCTCACGGAGTGCGATGAGCTCCGGCCGCAGGACCTCGTCGCCACGCTGACGCGCCTGACCGCCCGTACGGTGGCCGATGCGCTGCGCCCTCTCGCAGCCACCGAGGTCTTCGTGTCGGGCGGAGGGGTGCGCAACCCGACGCTGATGGCGATGCTCCGCGACGAGCTGGCGGGCGGCGCGGCGGTACGCGCGTCGCAGGAGCTGGGGCTGCCCGCGGAGGCGAAGGAGGCGTACGCGTTCGCGGTGCTCGGCTACCTCAGCGTGCACGGCCTCCCGGGCAATGCCCCGGGGTGCACGGGAGCCGCCGGGCCACGCGTGCTGGGGTCGCTCACTCCGGGCAGCCGTCCGCTGCGGCTGCCCGCGCGCCCGGGCCGCGCTCCGCACGCCCTGACCGTACGGGGCCAGGTCCCGGGCTGATGGCGGCCGACGGGGCCTGCCGCAGCGGCGGGCAGGTCAGGAGGTCAGTCGGCGGACCGTCGTCACCAGTGCCGCCCGCTGCGCGTCCGGTCCCGCGTCCAGATCCTCCGGCACCAGGATGCGGGCGAGCTGCGGCAGCGTGAACCACGAGGCGACCATCGACATCACGGTGTGCAGCAACCGTGCAGGGCTGGACCCCCCGGTGAGTGCGCCGCCCTGCTGGGCTGCGGCGATCGCTGTGATCTTCTCGGCGTAGTGGTCGGCGCGCTCGCACCGGGCGGCCAGCTGGTCCTGGCACTGCAGGCCCTCCCAGGCCAGGAGCCGCATGAAATGCGGGTGGGCGCGGTGGTAGTCGTAGACCCGGCCGGCGTAGTCGCCGAGGTCGCGGGCCTGCACCTCCGTGAGCGGGACGGCTGCCGCGACCTTCTTCAGCTCGGTCTCCAGCACCGCGCAGAACAGCTTCTCCTTGCTGCCGAAATACTGGTAGATCCGCTCCTTGTTGACGCCGGCACCAGTGGCCACGCGCGCAACCCGGGCGCCGTCGAACCCGTACGCGGCGAACTCCTCCACCGCCGCGTCGAGCAGGAGTTGTTTGGTGCGTGCTGTGTCCCAGGCCATGACATGCACTGTAGTGCCCTCGAGCGGAATTCCAACCAACTGGTTGGACTTGAGATCATGCCCGTGCAAGACTCCAACCGATTGGTTGGAATTTGGTCCGCCCGTCTTCACGCATCCAGGGGGAACAGCCTCATGTCCGCAGCTCCGACGACCCCGCCCGCCCCGCCCTCCGCCCACCGCCGGGCGTTCATCACCTGGCTCGCGGTCTACCCGACGATCACCCTCACCCTCGCCCTGCTGGGCCCGTACATGAGCGACCTCCCCCTGGTGCTGCGCACCCTGATACTCACGGCGGTCGTGGTCCCGATCGCGGCCTACTGGCTGATTCCGACCCTGATGAAGGCGACGGCGTCGCTCCCCCGCCGGGTCTCCTAGGGGGTGTCCGCAAAGTCGTGCCGGGCGCCCGAAGAGCGCCGCCCGCGGCGTCTGGTGTCGCGCAGCGCAAGGCGGAGGGGCGCCCGAGTACCGGACCTACTCGGGCGCCCCGACAACACGGCGAGGTGCGGCACCAGACAC
>NZ_JBVIGX010000007.1:224910-268856 GCF_055570595.1 Streptomyces sp. NPDC031132 | reverse complement strand
GCTCTAATGCGCGCAAGAGAAGCCCCCCCATTGGTTTGGGTTTTGGCCAACCATATGTGGGCGGCCCGCGCGAACCCCCCCCTGTCCCCCCCCCCCCGACAACACGGCGAGGTGCGGCACCAGACACCGCGGGCCAGGCAGGACTGTGCGGACACCCCCTAGGGAGCCTCCAGCAGCTCCGGTCCGTTGTTGCGCACGCTGTTGACCGCCGTGGAGACCGGCCGGACGTCGAGGCGGCCGTCGGCCGGGGTGTGGAGGATCGTCCGGAGGCCGTGGACGTCCTGGTAGGCGGGATCCAGCCAGGTGTCGTGGTCCTCGGGGGACACGGCCAGGGGCATGCGGGGGTGGATCCGGCCGGCCGCGTCGACGGCCTCGGTGGTGATGATCGTGGCGGTGACGAGCCAGGCGGCCGGGTCGTCCTCGTCGGTCACGGCCGGGTCGCGCCAGAACTCGTACAGCCCGGCCATGGCCATGACCTCGGCGTCCTCCGGGGCGATGAAGTACGGCTGCTTGTACGCCTTCGCCGTGGCCGTGGCGGCCACGGACTGCCACTCGTAGAAGCCGTCCGCGGGCAGCAGGCAGCGGCGCAGGCTGAATGCACGGCGGTACGCCGGCTTCTCGTGCACCGTCTCGACCCGCGCGTTGATCATCCGGGCGCCGCCGTTCGGGTCCTTCGCCCAGGAGGGGACCAGGCCCCACCGCAGGGTGCGCAGCCGGCGCTCCACCTCCCCGGTCCCGCGGTCGGGGCGCTCGAGGACGGCCCAGACCTGGTCGGTGGGGGCCACGTTCCAGCTCGGCGCCAGCGTCTCCCGGGGATCCCAGCGGGCCTCGAACAGGCCGGCCAGGTCTTCGGGGGCTCGGCTCGAGGCATATCGACCGCACATGGCATCCACTCTCCCACCGCGACGGCTCCCCCGGCCGCCGGGCCGGCGCCGCGGGCGCGGGATTCAAGGAGGGGTACGTGCCCGCAGCCACCGGGGCGGCCGCCCGGGCCGCTCACCGCGGACGGCCGCCGTCTCCAGCGTAGGCCGCGATGCCGCTGCCCCGCACAGCGACGTGACCGGCAGGTACGGACGCGGCCGCTGCGAGCCGGTGTCACCGAACGGCGGGGCGCCGGTGCTCCGTGCGTCAGCCGCAGGAGCGCTGTGTCGGCAAGTGCAGGTCCCACAGCTCCACGCGTCCCGTGTCCTGGTCCCCGACGGCGAGCAGTTCGCCGTCCGGGCTGACGGCCGTGCGGCGCACGGCCGATCGTCGGCGCGAGCGAAGCTGCAGGTCAAGGCACCTTCCGGGTCACGGCTGTCATGGCCTGGCCGCCGATGTCGGCGGCGCCGCCGAGCTGCCCCTGCCACCACGACTCCGCCGCGCGGTGGTTCATCGCGGCCCAGGCGGGGGTCTGCTCGACCTGGCCCCGGCCGAGGCGGCGGGCCAGGGCGACCATCTCCCGCCCGGCCGCGCCCCGCGCGGCCTGGTACGCGTGCAGCAGCTCGTTCCAGGTGCCGGCCCGGCGCCAGGCGTCCTCGAACGCGGTGGCGTCCTGGAGGGCCTTGGCCGCCCCGCTGGTGTTGTGGGGGCGCACCACGGTGGCCGCGTCGCCGGCGAGCAGCAGCCGCCCGGCCGTCGTACGCGCCGTCTCCAGGTCGTAGATGGGCTGGACGAAGGTGTCCGCCGGCTCCGTCAGCCCGATCACCTGCGCCCAGTACGGCGGGAACTCCCGGTCCAGTAACGCGCCGAGGTGCGCGGTGAGTTCCTCGGTGACCCGCCCCGGCGGGAAGCTCGTCGGGTCGTCGAACGGCAGCCGCCCGGTCTGCGGGGGCATGGCGTACAGGACCCAGTTCACGCGGGGGCCGTCCGGCCCGGGAATGCGGTAGATGACGCAGCTTCCGCCGCCGAAGCAGACGGTGGTCACGGCCTCGGTGGGCCAGCCGCCGTCGCCGAGCGCCTCCAGCCGTCGCGCGTCGAAGTTCCCGCGCCAGCAGACGTACCCGGCGTAGGCCGGCCGGGATTCGGGGCAGACCGCCTCGCGTACCACCGAGCGGTACCCGTCGGCGCCGACGACCAGGTCGAACGCCTCGGTGGTGCCCTGCGCCAGCCGCACCTCGGCCCGCCCGCCGTCGCCGGCCACGCCGGTCACCGCCGCGCCCTGCCGGTAGACCACCGAAGCGGGTGTCGCCTCGCGCAGCCCTCTCCACAGCAGACCCCAGTGGTAGGAGTGGAACGGGAACGGCTGCTCCCAGAACACCCTGCCGGCCGGACCGGCCGCCGTGTCGTCCCGGACCAGCCACCTGCGCCGGGTCAGCCGGTGCGCGGCGATGCCGGCGGGCAACGCGCCGGTGGAGGCGAGTTCGGCGGCGCGCCCGTCGTGGATGCAGAGCCCCAGTCCGCGGTCCGCCAGCCGTCCGTGGGTGCGCTCCAGCACCACCACCTCGTCCGCGCCCGCCCGGGCCGCTGCCGACGCCAAGGCGCAGCCCGCAATGCTGCCGCCCACCACCGCGACCGTACCGCCTCGCATACGTGCCCCCTCCGCGCCCTCTTCGGAGTCCGCCACCCTACTGGGACTTTCCGGCCGGGGCAGGAGGTTCGTCCGAAGCCGGACACCGCACCGGACACCGCACCGGCCACCGCACCGGCCACCGCATCCCGCGCCTCGCTCCGCTCAGTCGGCGAGCGCCGCCGATACGACGGACCGGGCCTCCTCCTGTACGCGGGTCAGGTGGTCGGGGCCCAGGAAGGACTCGGCGTAGATCTTGTAGACGTCCTCGGTGCCCGACGGGCGGGCCGCGAACCAGGCGTGCTCCGTCGTGACCTTGATGCCTCCGATGGCGGCCCCGTTCCCGGGAGCCTGCGTCAGCACCGCCGTGACCGGCTCCCCCGCCAGGGTGTCGGCGGTGACCTGCCGGGGGGACAGCCCACCCAGCACCGCCTTTTCCTCGCGGGTGGCGGGCGCGTCGATACGGGCGTACGCGGGCTCGCCGAAGCGGGCCGTCAGGCCGGCGTACCGCTCGCTCGGGGTCTGCCCCGTGACCGCCAGCATCTCCGAGGCCAGCAGGGCCAGGATGACGCCGTCCTTGTCGGTGGTCCACACGGAGCCGTCGCGGCGCAGGAAGGAGGCTCCGGCCGATTCCTCCCCGCCGAAACCGATGGTGCCGGCGGCGAGCCCGTCGACGAACCACTTGAACCCGACGGGCACTTCGACCAGTTCACGGCCCAGGTCGGCGGCCACCCGGTCGATCATGCTCGAGGACACCAGCGTCTTGCCGATGCCCGCGGCCGCCGGCCACTGCTCGCGGTGGCCGTACAGGTACTCGATCGCCGTGGCGAGGTAGTGGTTGGGGTTCATCAGACCGCCGTCCGGGGTCACGATGCCGTGCCGGTCGGCGTCCGCGTCGTTGCCGGTGGCGATCTGGAACCGGTCCCGGCGCTCGATCAGCGAGGCCATCGCGTACGGGGAGGAGCAGTCCATCCGGATCTTGCCGTCCCAGTCCAGCGTCATGAACCGCCAGGTGGGATCGGTGTGCGGGTTGACCACGGTCAGGTCGAGGCGGTGCTCCTCGGCGATCCGCCCCCAGTACGCGACGGAGGCCCCGCCGAGCGGGTCGGCCCCGATGCGCACGCCCGCGGCGCGTACGGCGTCCAGGTCGAGCACGGACGGCAGATCGCGCACGTACGTGCCGAGGTAGTCGTACGCACCGGTGGTCGGGGCGGCGGCCGCCCGTGCGAACGGGATCCGCCGGACCTCCTTCATGCCGCCGGTGACGATCTCGTTGGCGCGCTCCTGGATCCAGCCGGTCGCCTCGGAGCCGGCGGGCCCGCCGTGCGGCGGGTTGTACTTGAAGCCGCCGTCCGCCGGCGGGTTGTGCGAAGGGGTGACCACCACCCCGTCGGCCAGGGCCGAGGTGCGCCCGCGGTTGTGGGTGAGGATGGCGTGCGAGACCGCGGGCGTCGGGGTGTAGCCCTGCGCGGCGTCGACGAGCACGGTCACGTCGTTGGCCGCGAAGACCTCGAGGGCGGTCACCCGTGCGGGTTCGGACAGGGCGTGGGTGTCCGCGCCGAGGAAGAGGGGGCCGTCGATGCCCTGCCGGGCCCGGTACTCGCAGATCGCCTGGCTGGTCGCGGCGATGTGGTCCTCGTTGAAGGCCGTGGCGAGGGACGAGCCGCGGTGTCCCGAGGTGCCGAAGCTGACGCGCTGGCCGGGATCCGCCGGATCGGGGTGCAGCGCGTAGTAGGCGGTCACGAGCCGGGCCACGTCGATCAGGTCCTCCGGGCGCGCCTGCTGCCCCGCTCTTTCGTCGAGCATCCGCCCATTCCTCCGTAGTCGATCCGTACTGACTCAAAGAGAACAACCGTGGTCATTGTGTCGCCCCCTGAACGTGCCCGCACCGCCGCCTCGCCACGCGGCCCGCCCCTGTGCGCCCGGTCACGCAGCCTGCCGTGTCCTACGGAGTGACCGCGGAGTCGGCCGGTCGTTGAGCCCGGCGGCAGAAACCCCGGCCCCCGGAACCCGACTGCGGAGACGTGGCAGCTGATGAACGCCCCCTACGGCACCGACCCGCGGAACCTGTCCCGCCGCAGGCTGCTCACTGCGGCGGGCGCCGTCGGCGCGGCGGAGCTCCTCGGGGCGGGCCCCGCGGCGGCGGCCGGTACCGGAAGCCCGTCGTCCGCGCCGGCTCCGTTGTCCTTCACGGCGGCCACGAACGGCGCGGCGAGCCTGTCTCCGGCCGGGGACCGGCTGATCGCCGAGATCCACAACGTGCTGTGGTCGGTGCCGGGTTCAGGAGGCGACGCCGTGCCGCTCACCGCGGCGGCCCTGGAGGCGAGCCGGCCCGTGCACTCGCCCGACGGCGCGTCGGTCGCCTTCTGCGCCTACGGCAGCGGTACGTACCACATCTGGACCATGCGCCCCGACGGAACCGGGTTGCGGCAGCGCACCGAGGGACCGTTCGACCACCGCGGGCCGGCCTGGTCGCCCGACGGGACGCGCATCGCCTTCGCCTCCGAGCGCGCCGGGGATCCGGTCGGCGGGGCGCCGTACCGGATCCACGTGCTGGAACCGGGGAGCGGCGCAGTCACGCCGGTGACCGGACTCGCCGGGCAGGAGGGGCCCCTGCAGAGCGGTCCCTGGGAGGACTTCGACCCCACGTGGTCACCGGACGGGAAGCGGATCCTGTTCGTCCGGGCGACGGTGACGGCTGCCGCGACCGGGCCCCGGGCGGATGCGCGGACCATCGCCTCGGTCGCCGCGGACGGATCGGGTCCGGTCACCGTCGTGTTCACCGAGCAGGAACCGGCCGCGCAGCTCCTGGCCCCGGCGGTCGCGCCGGACGGCCGCCGTACGGCATGGCTGCGGACCACGTCCCCGCCGAACGCCTCCTGCGTCCTCGTCGTCGACGGCCGGCCGGTGCCCCTCGCCGGGGACGTGGCGGCCCAGCCGCCGCGGTGGACGGCGGCCGGGGAGCTGCTGGTCACGGTCGACGGCCGGTTCACCCTCGTCCACCCGCAGCGGCCGCAGGCGCCCCGGACGATCCCCTTCCGCGCGCGGATGGCGGCGGACCGTCCGCGCTACCGGACGAAGCAGTACGACCTCGGTGCCGAAGGCCGCGTGCGCCCGGTCCGGGGCATCCATCTGCCCGCACTGTCCCCTGACGGGCGGTACGTCGCCTTCGCCGCCCTGAACACGCTGTGGCTCGGCAGCACTTCGGGCGGCCGCCCGCCCCGGCGGCTGCGCCAGGCGGCCCCCACCCGCTATCTGCTCGCCCCCTCGTGGGCGCCCGACGGGCGGTCCCTGCTGTACTGCGACGACCGCGACGGGCTGATGGCGGTCCACCGGCGGGATCTCGCCACCGGAGCGGAGAGCACGCTCGCGACCGGCGGCCGGGCCTTCCCCGCACTGTCGCCCGACGGGCGGCGGCTCGCCTGCCTCGACCTGGTCGGGCGGCTCCTCGTCCGCGACCTGGCGAGCGGCACGGAGCGCGTCCTCGCCGCGCCGCTCGGCGGGGGCGGGCTGCCGGGTCGGCCCAGCTGGTCGCCCGACGGCTCCCGCATCGCCCTGTGTGACCGCAATCGGCTCAACATGCGGTTCAGGGAGGGCTACAACCTGATCCGGGTGGTCGATGCGGCAACGGGCTCCGACCGCCTCCACCTCGTCGGTCCCCACGCCTCCGTCGCCGACCGGTACGACAGCGGGCCCGTCTGGTCGCCCGACGGCCGCTTCATGGCGGTGATCGTGGAGTCCGCGCTGTGCGTGCTGCCGGTCGCGCCCGACGGCTCCCCGCGGGGCGACCTGCGCACCCTGACGGCCGAACCCGCCGACCATCCCTCGTGGTCAGGTGACGCGAAGACCCTGCTGTACCTCTCGGGCACGCGGCTGCGCCTCATCGGCGTGGACGGCGGTCCGCCGAGGACCGTGCGCCTGCCGCTCGACCGGCGCCGTCCCACGCCGCCCGACACCGTCGTGCACGCCGGGCGGCTGTGGGACGGCACGGGCGAAACGGTACGGGAGGACGTGGACGTCGTCGTCCGCTCCGGACGCATCGCCGCCGTCGAACCCCACCGCGCGTCCCGGCCGTCGGCATCGGGGGGCTCCCGGTACGTCGACGCCTCGGCCGGGACGGTCGTCCCGGGACTGTGGGACACCCACACCCACCCGTGGCAGAGCATGTACGGGGGCCGCCAGAGCGTGGGCCAGCTGACGTACGGGATCACGACGGCCGTCTCGCTCGGCGGGTTCGCGTACGAACAGACCCGGATCCGCGAGGCAGTGGCGTCGGGGCAGCTCGCCGGGCCGCGGCTGCTGACCAGCGGCGAGCTCCTCGACGGGGCGCGCGTCGCGTACAGCATGGGGCGCGCCCACCGCACGGCGGAAGGGCTGCGCCGGTCGCTGGAGCGGGGTGCCGCGCTCGACTGGGATTTCGTCAAGACCTATGTACGGGCCCCGTCCTGGGTGATGGCGGAGGCCGCCCGGTTCGCCCACGACCGGCTGGGCGTCCGGTGCGGAAGCCACCTGGCCTCCCTGGCCTTTCAGCTGGGCCAGGATCTGACCACCCATCTGCAGGCCACCGAACGCGCCGAGGCGGGGCACGTGCTCACCGCCTCGGGCCGTTCCCACGAGGACGTGGCCGAGATCTACGGCGGGGGCGACGGGCGGCTCGCGATGATCGCCACCCCGTTCGCGGCCACCGCACTGATCGGGGCCGATCCGACGCTGGCGGAGGACCGGCGGGTCACGGCCGTCATGGCGCCCTGGGACGCCGATCTGGTGCGCCGGTCCGCCGCGGCCGCCCCGACGGCGGCTCAGCTGGCGGCGCTGCGCCGGGAGACCGACGTCTACCGCAGGCTGCTGGCCGCGGGAGGCCTGGTCGCCCTCGGCACGGACGCGCCGCTGGTCCCGGTCGGGCTCTCTCTGCACCTGGGGCTGCGCGCCCTGCACCGGGGCGGACTCTCCCCGGCCGAGGCCCTGCGTACGGTGACCGTCCTGCCGGCCCGGCTCTTCGGCCTCGGCGACGAACTCGGCACGGTCCGGCCCGGCCGGATCGCCGACCTGACGATCGTGGACGGCGACCCGTTCACCGATTTCGACACGCTGGTCCGGACCTCCGGTGTCCTCCGGGGCGGCGTACCCCACACGACGGACGACCTCGTGGCCGCCTGTACTCCGGCGACGGACACCGTGACGGCCGGCTCCCCGGCCGCCGGCGGCCCGGCCCACCGGCAGGCCGACCCGGTGGACTGGCTCGGCGAACGGCACTTGATGCTGCGCGACGGCTGCTGTCACGCCACCGGGTAGCGTCAGCCGACCGGTCGGCGTCGCGCGAGCGCACGGCCTCCCACGGCAAGGGCGATCGCGGCGGCGATCAGCGACGCCGCGACGGCGAACGTGATCCGCATCCCGTGGGCCACGGCCTCGGGGTGCGCCGTCGTGACGTCGGTCGTCGCCGAGGCGAGCGCGAACACGGCGCCCATGACGGATGCGCCGGTGACGAGCCCGAGGTTGCGGGACAGGTTGAGCACTCCCGAGATGACGCCCCGCTGGTCCGGGCCGACGTCTGCCATGACGGCGGTGTTGTTGGCCGTCTGGAACACCGCGTAGCCGGCGGTGGTGACCACGAGCGGGACGACGTAGCCGGCCACGCCGAGCGTCACCGACGTGAGGGACAGGGCCGCGCAGCCCACGGCCACGCCGGCGAGCCCCGCGACGGTCATGCGCTGTGCGCCGAAGCGGTCCGCGATACGGCCGGCGGGCACGCCGGTCAGTGCGGCGACGAGCGGACCGACCGACAGGACGAGTCCGACCAGGGCTTCGCCGAGCCCGAGCGCACGCGAGAGGTAGAACGGGCCGACCACCAGCGTCGTCATCATCACGGTGGAGACGAGCGCGCTCGTGCCGAGGCTCGCGCTCAGCAGCGGATCGCGGAACACGGCCAAGCGGATCAGCGGGGATGCCACGCTCGCCTCGGCTCGTACGAACAGGCCCACTCCGAGGACGGCCGCCAAGAGGAGAGCGAGGTTGAGCGGACCGAAGCTGCCGCGCCCCACGGTCATGGCCAGGGCATAGGCCCCGAGCGTCAGTGCGAGGAGCAAAGTGCCCACGTGGTCGAAGCGGCCCCGGCCGGTCTTCGCGTCCCGCCGGTCGACGGGCAGGTGGCGGTGGGCCAGGAGCAGTGCGAGGACCCCGAGCGGGGCGTTGACGAGGAAGATCGCCCGCCAGCCGGGGCCGGCGAGCAGCAGACCGCCGAGCGAAGGGCCGAGGGCCGTGCCGATCGAGGACATGGTGCCGAGCAGCCCCATGGCGCTGCCGGTCCTCTCCTTCGGCACCGTCTCACCGACGAACGCCATGGTCAGCGCCATCATGGTGGCCGCACCGAGGCCCTGCGCCGCCCGGGCGACGATCAGCAGCCCGAGTGTGGGGGCGAGTCCGCACAGCACCGAGGCCACCGTGAACAGGGAGATCCCGGACAGGAGGAGCCTGCGGCGGCCGATCATGTCACCGAGTCGGCCGACGCTGACGATCAGGGTCGTGATGGCGAGGAGATAGGCGAGGACGATCCACTGGACCTGCTGGAACGAGGCGCCGAACACCTGCGCCAGGGTGGGCAGGGCGACGTTCGCGGTGCTGGTGCCGAGCGAGGACAGCAGCATGGACAGGGACAGGCCGGCCGGCGCCCACCGGACCGAGGTCGCCTTCCCCTCGCCGCTCCCGGACAGCGCCTCGACGCGGCCTGCAGCGAGGCGCTTCATCGTGCGCTCCGTTCGCCGTCGGCCGCGCGCAGGCCCGTGAAGACCGTGGTGGCGGACAGGAGGAAGGCGTCGGGCCGGTGGAGGATGCCCCGCTGCGCCTCGGGATCGAGCAGTACGTCGAGCGTCCCGAGGTCTTCGGCGTTCAGGAGGTCGCCGGCGTTCTCCCGCAGCCGGGTCAGCTGGGTGTGCAGAAAACTGCGGGCCGTCCCGTCCAGGGGAGCCGGCAGGTCGAGGAGGTACGTGAAGCTGCCGACACCGGTGAGCCCGGCGCGGCCGAGCATCGCGGGCCAGTCCTCGACGACGGGGACGCTGCCGGGGAGCTCGGCGCGCATCGTCTCGAACGAGCGCTCCTGGACGGCGTCGAGCCGGGCCTGGAGGCCGGGTGTGCCGATCCCGATGTCGCGCGGGAGGAAGCGCACCGGCAGGCCGCCTTCCGCCACGGCGAGCAGCCCGCCGGGCCTCAGCAGAGCGGCGAGTGCGTTCAGCGCGCCCTGCTGATCGGCGAGGTGGTGCACGGTCTTGCTGCTCCAGATCAGATCCGCCGTACCGGGGCCGCCGTCCGTCGCCCCTCCGTCTCCGCCGTGCAGGCCCTCGGGCAGTTCCGCGTGCCGTACGGTCACCGTGGCGCCGAGGCCGAGCCGCTCGGCGCGGGCGAGGGTGCGGTCCAGCAGTCCGGGGGTGCCGTCCACGGCGACGGTTTCGGCCCCTGCGAAGGCTTCGGCGAGCACGCAGGTCATCACGCCCGGCCCGCTGCCGATGTCGAGGATCCGCCGGACCTCGGCCGGGGGGCCGAGCAGTTCGCTCAGGTGGGCCGCCGTCCGGTGGAGGACGGGGAGCTGGAGTTCGCCGCTCCGCTCCAACTGGGCTGCCATGACGTCCCAGTCGAGGTCGGCGTGACCAGGTCCGTGTCCGTGTCCGTGACCATGTCCGTGACCTTGTCCGTGACCGTGCCCGGGTCTGGAATCGCTGTGTGGGTTCATGCCGCGGAGCCTGCCCCCGAGGCCCGGTCACGACAACTCTTGTTGCTGTTTCCGGGACGGCGGGGTGGAATGCCTCCATGGACACACCCTCCGACACGCCACCGGGCACGCCGTCGGACACGCCGCCGCTGCCCTACCAAGCGGTCCTCGACGAGGTCGGCCCCCGGCTCAAGCGGCTGCGCGCCAAGCGCGGCCTCACCCTCGCCGCGCTCTCCGAGGCCACCGGCATCTCCAAGAGCACCCTGTCCCGGCTGGAGTCGGGGCAGCGCCGCCCCAGCCTGGAACTGCTGCTGCCGCTGGCGGGTGCGTACCACGTGCCGCTGGACGACCTGGTCGGCGCCCCCGAAGTGGGCGACCCCCGGGTCCGGCTGACGCCCCGTACGCTGCCGAGCGGCGGTTCGTTCGTCCCGCTGTCCCGGAGTCCGGGCCCGCTCCAGGCGTACAAGCTGGTCATCTCCGACCGGGGCGGCGAGCCGGACCTCCGTACCCACGAGGGCTACGAGTGGATGTACGTGCTGGAGGGCCGGCTGCGGCTGGTGCTCGCCGAGCACGATCTGGTCCTCGGCCCCGGCGAGGTCGCCGAGTTCGACACCCGGCTGCCCCACTGGTTCAGCAGCGCCGACGGACGGCCCGTCGAGATCCTCAGCCTCTTCGGGCGACAGGGCGAGCGCATGCACGTCCGCGCGAAACCCCGCGGCTGACGCCGCGAGGCGGTCGCAAGGCCGGCGGCCGGGGCAGCCGGCGGCCGGCGGCCGGCACGAGGAGGCTGGTACCCGGGTTCCGCAGGACCTCGCCCTTCCCGGAACCAGAGGCTCCCGGACAGAGCAGTCCCCGGCGGTCCTGTTCCGGTTCCGGGAGTTCAGCCGTCGCTGACGGCTCCCGCACCGACAGGATCTGCCGGGGGCCTGGCCAGAGCCGAGATGGGGGTCACGCGGACTTCTGGACGTCTCCGGAAGTGAGTGCGGCTCTCTCTGGTTGTCCGGTGTATTGACGAGTTTCCTCCCTATTTCGCGCGAGTCAAGAGGTATGAGCTGTTTATTCCCGTCTCCTCATATCTGCCGGTCAGGCCGGCAGTGCGAGGAGCATCAGGGGGCGGCTGGTGGGCTGGGCGGATCCGCCTGCGGGTTCGATCGTGAGTCCCACCCCGGAGGCGCCCCGCAGGCTGCCCTGCATGAGCGTGGCACCCTCGTGCGTGATGAGCCCGGCGGGGCGCATGGTGCCGTGATCGTCGAACCAGAGCTGGTACGCCCTGCCCTCGCCGGGGTCGGGAAGCCCGGTGCCGATGAAGACCGCCCCGTTCTGCTGCTTGGAGCTCACCACGGAGGTGGTGGCGCCGCCGGTGGTGCGGCCGCGCACCGTTCGGGCGTCGGGGGCGGCCATCACGGCGGTGAGGTCCTGGAGGCGGCGTTCGGAGGCCTCCGCCTGCTGCCGGGCCTGGTCGGTGCGCTGGCCCTGCCAGACGGTGACGCCCCCGAGGGCGGCCGCCGCGGCGAGGCTCGCGGCGAGGGCCAGCGGAACGGCCTTGCGGCGCAGGACGGCGCCGAACGTGAGCTGCCTGGCCGCCGCGGGCAGCAGCGGGGGCAGTTGGCGGACCGAATCGATGCCGTACAGGACCTCGTCCTTCATCCGCGCGGGCGGCGGGAGGGCGGCAGCGGCGGCCATGCGGGCGGCGGTGGCGGAGAATTCGGCCACCTCCTGCCGGCAGGACGGGCAGTCGGCGAGGTGCGCGGTGAACGCCTCGTGCTCCGCAGGTGTGAGTGCGTGGAGGGCGTACGCGCCGGTGAGGGTGTGCAGTTCCCCGTCGTGCTTCATGTGGTCACCCCCATGCAGTCGCGCAGCCGGATGAGCCCGTCGCGCATGCGTGTCTTGATCGTCGGTAGTGGAGTGCGCAGGGTCTCGGCGACCTCGCGGTAGGACAGGCCCTGGTAGTAGGCCAGCGTGACGGCCTGGCGCTGGATCTCGGTCAGGCCGCGCATGCAGCGCCGTACCTGTTCGCTCTCCAGACGGGTTTCGACCTGTTCCGCGACCTCGTCGAACGGGCGCGCCTGGTCGCGGGCGGCCTGGTCGTACTCGCGGTTGATCGCGGCCTGGGCGGAGCGGACGCGGTCGACGGCCCGTCGGTGGGCGAGGGTGGCGGCCCAGGTGCGCACGCTGCCCTGTTCGGGGCGGTAGCGGGCGGCTTGCCGCCACAGGTCGATCATCACCTCCTGCGCCACCTCCTCGGACTGGGCACGGTCGCGTACGACCCGGACGACCGTCCCGAAGACGGTCGCGGACAGGGCGTCGTACAGGGCGGAGAAGGCGTCCTTGTCACCGCGGGCCACCCGGGACATCAGGTCTTCGAGCCGGGGGCCCACGGCGTCGGGGACGCCGAAGGGCAGCGGTTGCCCGGTGGTGGCGGATGGTCCGCCGCGGTCCGTCCGTCGCATGACAGTCCTTCCTCTCGAAGGGACGGCCCTTCCACACAAGAGAGCCGACCGCTCCGGATGCTGCCAGGTCTGCGTTCTCAACCGGTCTTCGGAGCGGACATCTGTGCGGATTGGTCAACCCGCTCGCCAATTCCCGATCGATGTGCACCACCTGCACCACCTGCGCCGCAAACTCATTCCGCTTTCGACAACTGCCACCAATCCGCGAGCACTTCGGCCGCGAAGCAGGGGTGAACCGCCGTCACGGACGACGGCGTGGCGAACGGTGGGGAGTGAGCAACTGTGCGTACGAGGAACGTGGCCGTGATCGGCGGCGGTGTGGCGGGACTGACCGCCGCCTACGTCCTGCAGAAGGCCTGCGACGTCACGCTGTACGAGGCGGACCCCCGGCTGGGAGGCCACGCCCACACCCATGAACTGCCCGCCCCGGGCGGGGGGACGGTGGGCGTGGACTCGGGGTTCATCGTCCACAACGCGCGCACCTACCCGCTGCTGCTACGGCTCTTCCGCGAACTCGGAGTGGCCACGCAGGACTCCGAGATGAGCATGTCGGTGCGGTGCGACGGCTGCGGCCTGGAGTACGCCGGTGCCCGCGGGCCCCTCGGCCTGTTCACCGGACGGGCCGCCCTGCGCGCCCGGTACCTGCGGATGCTGGCGGAGGTACCGCTCTTCCATCGCCGCGCGCGTCACCTGCTGGACGCGGACGGACCGGTCGCCGGCCGTTCCGTCGGCGACGGTTCCGGCGGGGGCGGCCCGGAGCGGTACACCCTCCGGGCGTTCCTCGCCGACGGCGGGTTCTCCCCCTACTTCGTCACCCACTTCATCACGCCGCTGGTGTCGGCCGTGTGGTCCTGTCCCGCCCACACCGCGCTGGAGTACCCGGCCGCGTACCTGTTCCGCTTCCTCGACCACCACGGGCTGCTGTCCGTGACGGGCTCCCCACGGTGGAGGACCGTCACCGGTGGCAGCGCCGCCTACGTGGACAAGGTCGCGAAGGAGATCAGCAACGTCCGGACCGCCAGCCCGGTCGTCCGGGTGGACCGCATACCCAGCGGCGTCCTGGTGGGCAGCGACGACGGCATCACCGACGCCTACGACGCCGTCGTCATCGCCACGCACCCGGACCAGGCGCTGCGTCTGCTGGCCGACCCCACCCGGGACGAGCAGCGGGTCCTCGGCGCCTTCCGGTACGAGGCGAACCCGACCGTGCTGCACACCGACACCACTCTGCTGCCCCGCTCGCCGAGGGCCCGGGCCTCCTGGAACTACCACCTCACCGACTGCCGCCCGGGGGCGGAGGGGGTCCGGGTCAGCTACGACATGACGCGGCTGCAGCGGCTGCCGGGCGACACCGCCTACGTCGTCACCCTGAACGCGGGCGGGCGGATCGACCCCGAGCACGTCCTGGCCCGCATGGAGTACGCGCACCCCGTCTACACGCCCGAGTCGGTGGCCGCGCAGCGATCGCTGCCCCGCCTCAACACCTCGGTCACGGCCTTCGCCGGGGCGTACCACGGGTGGGGGTTCCACGAGGACGGCTGCCGCTCGGGCGTGCGGGCCGCCGCCGCGCTGGGTGTCCGGTGGTGACCCCGGCGGTGGCGCCGGGAATGCGTCCGGCCCTCCCCGCCGTGGCCGTGCCGGCCCTGTACGACTGCGTCGTCTCCCACGTGCGGACGGCCCCGGTGCGACACGCCTTCCGGCACCGCACGTACATGTGGCTCGTGGACCTGGACGCCCTCCCCCGGCTGCCGTGGGCGCTGCGCCCCCTGGCCCGGTTCGACGCCCGCGACCACTTCGACGCCGCCGCACCGACCGTCCGGGCCGGCCTCGACGCGTACCTGGCCTCCCGGGGCGTGCACGTCGACGGCGGGCGGGTCCTGATGCTGGCCCACGCGCGGGTCCTCGGGTACGTCTTCAACCCGCTGACCCTGTACTGGTGCCACGACCGCTCCGGCGCCCTGGTCTGCGTGGTGGCCGAGGTCCACAACACGTACGGGCAGCGCCACTGCCACCTGCTGCGTACGGACGAAGCCGGCCGGGCCGAGATGGCGAAGGAGCTGTACGTCTCGCCGTTCTTCCCCGTCGACGGCCGCTACCGCATGCGGCTGCCGGAGCCGCGGGAGCGGCTGGAGGTCATCGTCCGGCTCGAGCGCGCCGGGCAGCGGCCCTTCACCGCGACCCTGTGCGGCCGCCACCGCCCCGCCACCCCCCTCGCCCTGCTGCGCGCCGCCGCCCGGCGGCCGTGGTCCACCGCCGCCGTCTGGGCCGGAATCCGCCGCCACGGCATCCACCTGCTGCTCCGCGGGCTGCCCGTACAGCCCCGGCCCGAGCGCGCACCCGAGGAAGGCATCGCCCCGTGACCCTTTCCCTCCCCCGAACCATCGACGAACCCGTGGAGCGGTACTCCCTCGACGCACGGGCGTGGCCGGACGTGGCGAGCCTGCCGGCGGCGCCCTTCGGGCACGCGGCCGTCGCCCGGCGGCTCGTCCGCCGCGCCGTGACGGCGCTGCCCCTGCGCTGCCGGTTCGGCGCCGAGCCGCCCGTCGGCAGTGGGCCCTCGCTGACGGTCCACGACCCGGACGCGTTCTTCCGCCGGATCGGGGCACACGGGCTGATCGGTTTCGGCGAGTCCTACATGGCGGGCGAATGGGACAGCGACGACCTGACCGGTCTGCTGACCGTCCTCGCCGCGCACGTGGACGATCTCGTCCCCGCCCCGCTGCGCCGGCTGCGCGGGGCGTGGGTGCGGCACAGGCCCGAGGCCCAGCTGAACTCCCGGGCCGGCGCCCGGCAGAACGTCCACCGCCACTACGACCTGTCGAACGAGCTGTTCGCGCTCTTCCTCGACGAGACCCTGTCGTACTCCTCCGCCGTCTTCACCGCGTTCCCCGCGCGCCGCGAAAGCCTGCCGGCCGCGCAGCACCGGAAGATCGACCGATTGCTGGACCTCGCCTGCGTCGGCCCGGGCAAGCGCCTGCTGGAGATCGGCACCGGCTGGGGCGAACTCGCCCTGCGCGCGGCCGCCCGCGGTGCGCGCGTGACGACCGTGACCCTGTCCGCCGAGCAGCAGCACCTCGCGCGCCGCCGTATCGCCGCCGCGGGGCTGGCCGACCGCGTGGACGTGGAACTGCGGGACTACCGCGATCTGGAGGGCCGGTACGACGCGGTGGTGAGCGTGGAGATGATCGAGGCGGTCGGCAGGGACTTCTGGCCGACGTACTTCGCCGCCCTGCGCGATGCGGTGGCTCCGGGCGGGCGGATCGCACTCCAGGCCATCACCATGGGCCACGAACAGATGCTGCGCACCTCCCGTACGCACACCTGGATCAGCAAGTACGTCTTCCCCGGCGGCCTCATCCCCTCCCGCGAGGCCATCGAGACGCACGCGGCCGGGGCGGGGCTGCGCATCGTCTCCGACCAGGGGTACGGCGACCACTACGCCCAGACCCTGCAGCTGTGGCGGGAACGCTTCACGGAGCAGGCCGGCGCCGTGGCGGCGCTCGGCTTCGACCCGACGTTCCGGCGCATGTGGGAGTTCTACCTCGCCTACTCCGAGGCCGGGTTCCGGGCCCGCTACCTCGATGTCCGGCAACTGCTGCTGACGGAGGACGTCTCACTGGGAGCGGGGCGGTGAACCCGGTCTCCTGGGAGGCCCTCGGGAGCAACCTGGCCGCTGCCGCCGCCGCGGCCGTCACCGTGCTGCTCCTGGCCTTCGCGGTCGGGACGGCCCGACGCCTGCACCGGACGGTGGACATCGCCTGGGGCCTGGCCTTCGCCGCGGTCGCGGCGGTCTCGTACGTCCTCTCCTCGGGGTACGGGGACGGTGGCCGGCGGCTCCTGGTCGCCGCCGCCACCGTCGTGTGGGGGGTGCGGCTGGCCGGGCACGTCGCCTGGCGAGGCCGCGGGCACGGCGAGGACCCCCGCTACACGAAGTTCCTCGCCCGGGGGCGGGGCAACCCGCACGTGCGCGCCCTGTTCAAGGTCTACCTGCTCCAGGCGGGCCTGGTCTGGCTGGTTTCACTGCCCGTGCAGAGCGCCTCGTACACGGGCTCCCCCATCGGCGCCCTCGCCGCGCTCGGCTGCGCGCTCTGGGCGGTGGGGCTGGTCTTCGAGGCCGTCGCGGACTTGCAGCTCGCCCGGTTCAAGGCCGATCCGGCGCACCGCGGTACGGTCATGGACCGGGGGCTGTGGGCATGGACCCGCCACCCCAACTACTTCGGCGACTTCCTGGTCTGGTGGGGGATCTACCTGATGGCCTGCGGCACGTGGGGGGCCGCCCTGCTGTGCCTGGTGTCGCCGGTGGTCATGACACTGCTGCTGATCAAGGGGAGCGGCAAGCGCCTGATGGAGGCCCATATGGCAGAGCGTCCCGGCTACGCCGGCTACATCGCCCGTACCAGCGGGTTCCTCCCGCTTCCGCCCTGGCGGGGCCGCGCATGAAGCAGCCGACGGGCGCACTGGCGCTGCGCCGGGTGCCGCGGCACCCGACCGCCGCGGTGCTCCTGCTGCACGGTGGGCGCCCGGACGGGCTCGAGGCGCCGCCACGGCCGAACCTGCCGGGGCTGCGGATGCTTCCGTTCGCGCGGGCCATCGCGGACGCCGGACCGGCGCAGGACGTGGTCGTGGCGGAGGTCCGCTACGTACACCGGGGCTGGAACGGCCACCGCGCGGATCCGGTCCACGACGTCTGGCAGGCCCTGCGCGAACTGCGCTGCGTGGCCGGAGCGCTGCCCGTGGTGCTGGTCGGGCATTCCATGGGAGGACGGGCCGCGTTGCGGGCCGCCGCCGACCCGCTGGTCCGCGCCGTGGTCGGGCTCGCGCCGTGGTGTCCGCCGGGCGAACCGGTGCTGCATCTCGGGGAGACGGCCGTGGTGCTCCTGCACGACGAGGCGGACCGCGTCACCGATGCGCAGGCGTCCTGGGACTACGTACGCCGGGCCCGTGCGCGGGGCGCCCGGGCCGGGGGCATCGTCATGCCGTACGGGCGGCACGCGATGCTCCGCCAGGCGCGCAACTGGCACCGGATCGCCACCGACACCACGCTGGGCCTGCTCGGCCTCACCGCCCTCCCGGAGGACCTGTTCACCGGCGCGGTCCCCGCGGCGAGGCCGGGTCTGCGGGCTCCGGCCCGGGGGATCCGGACCGGGATCGGGTGAGTCCGGTCAGCTGCCCGGGCGAGCCGTGGCCGTCAGGGGGCGACGGTCGGGGGTCTCGACCTGCCGGCCCAGGGGCGCGAAGGCGAAGAGGAACAGCAGCCCTGCCAGCGGCAGCAGGTCCAGGCTGACCCCGGTGGCCACGATGGCCGCGACCACGGCGGCGGGCCGCCAGGCGGCGATCCGCCGCAGCGCCGCGAGCTGGGTCATGAGCAGCAGGAGGCCGACGTAGAAGAGGAGCGGACCGACGCTGTAGACGGCGGGTTCGACACCCGCGTGGGACTGGACGCGCCGGAAGAATGCGCGCATCGCCTCGCGGTCCTCGCTGAGGAACCCGGCGGCGAGGTCGATGACCACCTGGGCGACGACCGCGGCAGCGCCGAGCAGGCCCGCCACCACCCCTGCGGCGGCGAGCCCCCGGCCTGCCGGGCCGCGCCCCCGCACCGCCATCCGCCGCATCCCCAGGACGATCGGGACGAAGCACAACACGGCGGCCAGGAAGGCGAGATGCCCCAGGGACCAGGACAGTCCGGGGCCGTGTTCCCCGTCGGTCAGCCGGATGAGTCCGTAGGCCGTCATGCAGAGCGGCCCGACGGTGAACGCCGCCCGCTGCCAAGGTGTGTTCGACATGCGCTGATCATGTCGGCGCACGGATCGCCCCGCCCTCGGGGAACGCCCTGAGCCGACCCTGAAACACCCCCGACAGCCGGTCCGGGGACCGGGGGGGCGAGCCGGGGGCCCTGGCGACAGGGCCCCCGATCGGGACTACTCGATCACGAGCTCGACCGGGATGTTGCCGCGGGTGGCCTTGGAGTAGGGGCAGACCTCGTGGGCCTGCTTGACCAGCAGGGCGCCCGTCTCACCGGCGAGGGACTCCGGGAGCTCGACATGCAGGGTGACGGCCAGGCCGAAGCCCGTGTCGTCCTTGCCGATCGAGGCCTCCGCGGTGACCGACACCTCACCGGTGTCGACCTTGGCCTGCCGGCCGACCAGGCCGAGCGCGCTGGCGAAGCAGGCCGCGTAGCCCGCCGCGAAGAGCTGCTCGGGGTTGGTGCCCTGACCGTTGCCCCCGAGCGCCGGGGGCATGGCGAGCGCAAGGTCGATCTGGCCGTCGGAGCTGACCGTGCGGCCTTCGCGGCCGTTGGCGGTGGCGACAGCGGTGTAGAGCGCGTCCATCGGGGTTCCTCTCGGGGTGGTGACCGTGCCGGCCGGTGATCGGCTGACATCCACTACTAGAGCACACAATTCAGTTGTGCACAACTAAATGACCCGCAAGCTTTGCCCGGGTACACTTGCCCCATGAGCGAGCAGCCCACCGAAACCCTCCGCGAGGAGGACTTCCTCCGCCTGGACGGCCAGATCTGCTTCGCGCTGAACGCAGCGAGCAGGGCCTTCAACGGCCTCTACCGGGTCGTCCTCAAGGACCTCGGCCTGACCTACCCCCAGTACCTGGTCATGCTGGTGCTCTGGGAGCACGGCACGACGCCCGTGAAGGAGCTCGGCAACCACCTGAGGCTCGACTCGGGGACGCTGTCCCCCCTGCTCAAGCGCCTCGAGGCCGCCGGGCTGGTCCACCGCGAGCGCAGCACCGAGGACGAGCGGTCCGTACGCGTCGGCCCCACCGGGGCGGGTACGGCGCTGCGCGCACGCGCGGCGGAGGTACCGCGCCGGATCGCGGCGGCCACCGGCTTCGAGCTCGCCGAGATCCGCGACCTCCAGACCCGCCTGCACCGCCTCACCGCCGCGCTGGACGCCGCCGTCCCGGAGGTGTGACGGCCGGCTGGAGCCGAGGCGGCGCCCCGTACCGGGCCCCCCTCACGCCCCCGGCCGTGGCCGACGGGCGCCGCCCGCGAGGCGCACGCCGTGCAGAGGGCTTAGGTTCGTCGGCATGGTGCATGTACAAGGCAGCAGGATCCTGCTGACCCCCACGGACCCGGAGCGCTCGCGCGCCTTCTACGGCGGCACACTGGGGCTCGCCGTCTACCGGGAGTTCGGCACCGGGCCGGAACGCGGCACGGTCTACTTCCTGGGCGGCGGCTTCCTCGAGGTCTCGGGCCGCGCCGATACCCCGCCGGCGCCCGGGCTCCGACTGTGGCTGCAAGTCGCCGACGTGCAGGCCGCGTACGAGGAGCTGCGGTCGGGCGGAGCCGAGGTGCTGCGGCCGCCGCGGCGCGAGCCCTGGGGGCTGATCGAGATGTGGATCGCCGACCCGGACGGCGTCCGCATCGCGGTGGTGGAGGTTCCGGCGGACCATCCCCTGCGGTTCCGCCCCTGAACGCGCCGTACGGCTCGACCGGCGTACGCCGGCTTTCGCAGGGGGTGGGGGCGTGACCGGCCGAATTCGGCGCGCCCCGCCGGTGGAGTGAATGCGCCCTCCACCCATCGGGGGGACATCCGGCCCGGTCCATGGACGCGGCGTCAACCGCGCCCGGGCACGGGGCCGGTACCGGGGCGGATCCGCAGCAGGCGCGTAGCAGACACGGGTGGGCCGTGGAGGCCTTTTGTAAAGATCAACTCAGTGTGCTGGATTGATCACCGACAGTGCCCCCGGCTGCGCGGAAGGACACCGAATGCGCACGGTTCGAGAATCAGTCCTGGACGTTCTACGAGCACGTGGTATCACCACGGTCTTCGGCAACCCCGGTTCGACCGAACTGCCGATGCTCAAGCGGTTCCCCGACGACTTCCGGTACGTGCTCGGCCTCCAGGAGGCCGTCGTCGTCGGCATGGCCGACGGTTTCGCCCTCGCCTCCGGAACCACCTCCCTCGTCAACCTGCACACCGGTCCCGGCACCGGCAACGCGATGGGCGCGATCCTGGGCGCCCGCGCGAACCGCACCCCGATGGTCGTGACCGCAGGCCAGCAGGTGCGCGCCATGCTCACCATGGAGGCCCTGCTCTCCAACCCGCAGGCCACGCTGCTCCCCCAGCCCGCCGTCAAGTGGGCGTACGAGCCCCCGCGCCCGGCGGACGTCCCGGCCGCGCTGGCCCGCGCCGTGCAGGTCGCCGAAACCCCGCCCCACGGGCCGGTGTTCCTCTCCCTGCCCATGGACGACTTCGACGCGGAGCTCACCGAGTCGGAGGACCGGGCCGGCCGGGCGGCCGCGGCCCGGCGGATCACGCACGCCGCCGCGCCCGATGCGGCCACGGTCGCGGCGCTCGCCGAGCGGATCTCCCGGGCCCGCTCCGCCGTCCTGGTCGTCGGCGACGACGTCGACGCCTCCGGCGCCTGGGACGCGGTCCTCGCGCTCGCCGAGCGCACCGGGCTGCCCGTCTGGGCGGCGCCCGTCTCGGCCCGCGTCTCCTTCCCCCGCAGCCATCCGCAGTTCCGCGGGGACCTGGCCCCGGCGATCGGCCCGCTCGGCCGGCAGCTCGCCGGGCACGACCTGGTCGTCGTGGTCGGCGCGCCCGTGTTCCGCTACTACCCCTACGTCCCGGGGTCCCACCTGCCCGAGGGCACCGAGCTCGTCCTCCTCACCCGGGACGCCGAGGAGGCCGCCAAGGCCCCCGTCGGGGACGCGGTCGTCGCGGACCTCGCGCTGACCGTACGGGCGCTCGCGGACCGGCTCCCGGCCGGCGGCGGGACCGCGCCCGCGCCGCACGAGCAGGTGCGGTTCGCCGAGGCGGCCGACGGCGTCCTGACCCCGCTCGCCGCCATGACGGCCATCGCGCAGGGCGCCCCGGAGAACACCCTCTGGGTCAACGAATCGCCCTCCAACGTCCCGCAGTTCCACGAGGCCACCCGGATCAGCGCCCCCGGCTCCTACCTGTTCTCCGCGGGCGGCGGACTCGGCTTCGGGGCCGCGGCGGCCGTCGGCGCCCAGCTCGGCGCACCCGAGCGGCCCGTGGTCTGCGTCATCGGCGACGGCTCCATCCACTACGCCGTGCAGGCCCTGTGGACCGCGGCCACGTACAAGGTCCCCGTCACCTTCGTCGTCCTCAGCAACGCCAAGTACGCGATCCTCCAGTGGTTCGCGCAGCTCGAGCACGCGCAGGGCGCGCCCGGCCTCGACATCCCCGGTCTCGACATCACGGCCGTCGCCGACGGCTACGGGGTGCGCGCCCACCGGGCCCACGGCGCAGGTGAACTCACCAAGCTCGTACGGGACTCCGCGTCCCAGCAGGACGGTCCGGTGCTCATCGACGTGCCCGTGACCACCGAGCTCCCCTCCCTCTGAGCCCGGATCGGGAGGCGTCCGGCGCTTCAGGGCCGGGCCCTGACCCGCCGGACACTCCCTCAGCCCCCCACCTCGCCACCAGAAGGCCCCACATGTCCCCCGACACTCCCCTCCTGTCCCGCCTGCGCACCCTCCTCACCGACCACGCCGACGTCCTGCACACCGACCCCGAGACCCTGGCCGCGCACGCCCGTGACGCTGCGCCGTTCTCCGAGGCCGGCACCCCCGCCGTCGTCGCCTTCCCGCGCACCGCCGAGCAGGTCCGGCACATCATGCGCACCGCGTACGAACTCGGCGTCCCGGTCGTCCCGCAGGGCGCCCGCACCGGTCTCGCCGGCGCCGCGAACGCGATCGACGGCTGTGTCGTCCTGAGCACCGCCCGGATGGACCGCATCCTCGAGATCGACCCCGCCAACCGGCTCGTGCGCTGCGAGCCCGGCGTGGTCACCAAGCGCCTGAACGACGCCGCCGGCGAGTACGGGCTCTCGTACCCGCCCGACCCGGCCTCCTGGGAGCACTGCACCATCGGCGGGAACATCGCCACCGGCGCCGGCGGCATCTGCTGCGTCAAGTACGGGGTCACCGCCGACTACGTCCGCGGCCTGGACCTCGTCCTCGCCGACGGCCGCCGGATGCGGACCGGGCGGGACACCGCCAAGGGGGTCGCCGGTTACGACCTGACCCGGCTGCTCGTCGGCTCCGAGGGCACCCTGGCCGTCATCGTCGGAGCCACGCTCGCGCTGCGTCCCGTACGGCCGCCCGCCCTGGCCCTGCTCGCCCAGTTCCCGACCCTGACGGCGGCCGGGGACGCCGTCGCCGCGATCACCACGGCCGGGCACGTCCCGTCCGCGCTCGAACTCCTCGACCGGGCCACCTCCCAGGCCGTCGCCGACCACGGGCACCCGATGCTGACCCCGGGCGCCGCCGCCACGCTGATCATCGAGAGCGACACCGCCGACCCCGGCCGCGATCTCGCGGCGATGGCCCTCCTGTGCAAGGAGGCCGGGTCCCGGAACCTGGTCACCGCGTCCAGTGCCGAGGAGTCCCGGCAGGTCATCGAGGCCCGGCGGCTGGTCACCCCGGCCCTGGGGGCGTTCGCCTCGACCCTGGGCGGCAGGCCGACCGCCTTCATCGAGGACGTGGCGGTGCCCCGCTCCGAACTGGCCAAGTTCATGGGCACCATCGAGGAGATCGCCGTACGGAACCGGCTGCGGATCTTCACCCTCGGCCACGCGGGAGACGGCAACCTGCACCCGACCGTCGTCTTCGACGAATCGGACGCGGACGAGTTCCGCCGCGCCCAGACCGCGTACGACGACATCATGGCCGCAGGCCTCGCCCTCGGCGGGACCAGCACCGGCGAGCACGGCATCGGCACCCTCAAGCGCGAGTGGCTGACCCGCGAACTCGACCCGGTCAGCCTGGAGCTGCAGCGCGGGCTCAAGCGCCTCTTCGACCCGAAGAACCTGCTCAACCCCGGCAAGGTCGTGGAGGCATGACCGAGGCCGCGGCCCGTACCGCCGCCGAAACCAACGCCGGAACCAACGCCGGCCCGCACCCCGGGATTGACGGCGAGGCCACCGCCGGCTCGGCCGCCGAGGCCACCGGCACGGCCTCCGCCCCGGCCCTCGCCGTACCGCGGCCCGCCCGGGCCGGGCGCGCCGAGACCGTCCGGTTCGCCGCCACCCACACGCTGCCCGCGTTCGTCCGCGGGGCCTTCCAGCTGCGGCCCCGGGTCGTGGCGGCGTACGCGGCCCTCGGCCAGCAGGGCTGGTCGGCCGCGACCCTGCGGGCCATGCGGGCCCGGCACGGCGGGGCGCCCGTGGAGGTGCGCGGCCTGTCGGGGACGCTGCTGGTCCTGCTGGACCAGGCCGACGTCCGGCGGTTCTACGAACTGCCGGTGCGCACCCTCGCCATGGACGCGCCCGACAAGTACAAGGGCCTGTCGCTGCTGGAGCCCACGGGGGTCATCTGCTCCCACGGAGACACCCGCGAGGAGCGCCGGCGCGTCAACGACGAGGTGCTCGCGGCGGACCGGCCCGTGCACCCCTCGTGCACGGAGTTCCAGGCCGTCGTCGCGGAGGAGGCTCCCGCCCTGATCCAGGGCTCCGAGCTGGACTTCCCGCTGCTGCGCCGTACGGTGGCCCGGATCGGGCGCCGGATGGTCCTCGGCGACGCGGCCGCGGGCGACGAGGAGCTCGCCCGGTGGCTGCTCGCGATCCGCGAGGAGGCCAACTGGATGCGGATGCGCAAGGGTCGCGCCGTGGCCGCCGAGGCGCTGTACCGCAAGGCCGCCGCCCGCGTCGAGGAGTACGCGGCCGGGGCCGAGCCGTACACCCTGGCCGCGCTCGCGCGCAGCCACCCCGCCGCCGCCGGACCGGACGCGGCCGCGCTGGACGCGGTGGGCCAGGCCCACCACTGGCTGCTCGCCCTCGACGCCGTCGCCCCGATCGTGGCCCGTACCCTGCTGCTGCTCGCCGCGCATCCGGCGGAGCAGGAAGCGCTGCGGGCCGAGGTGGACGGCGGGGGTGCGGAGCTTCCCCGGCTGCGGGCCTGCGTTCAGGAGACGCTGCGGCTGTTCCCGGTCGTGCCCGACCTCGTACGGGTCACCCGCGCCGAGACCGAATGGCGCGGGGTCCACTATCCGGCGGGGACGGCCGTACTGGTGCCCGCCCTGTTCCACCAGCGGGATCCCGAACACGTTCCGGCCGCCCACCAGTTCGTGCCCGGCCGATGGCTGCGGCCCGGGGCGGCGCAGGACATCCGGATGGCGCCCTTCAGCCACGGCGGCGGGCGCTGCCCCGGCGAGCACCTGGGGGTGCTGACGGCGGCAGAGCTGGCCGCGGCGGTGCTGCGGGGGCACCGGGTCACGGGCGGCCGGCCCGCGGTGGACCCGTGCCTTCCGCTGCCCGGCATCCTCTCCTCGGCCGGCATCCGGCTCACCCTCGCCCAGCGCTGACCACGTGCGGCGGCGCGGGACCGGCAGCCGCCGGGCCCCGCGCCCGCACGGCCGTCACAGCTCCCCACCATGCCCCGGAGGGCACCTGCATGACCGATGCCATGACCGCCGTCACCGGGCAAGAACCGGACATCGACTCCCTGCACCACGTGTGCCGCCTGCTCGCGGAGGCCGCCGACGCAGTGGGGGACGCCTCCCGGTACGCGTCCGAACTCGCCCTCGGCACGCGGCTGCCGCGCACCGCCCGAGGCGGCGCCGCCCGGCGCACCCTGCTGCGGACGATCACCGACCCCAAGGGGCTGGGCTGGGCCCCGCGCGGCCGCGGGCTCGCCCGGATCGGCTGGCTCGCGGGGGTGTTCACCAGCCGCGAGAGCCTCGCGGTGAGCCTGGCCGTGACGGGCCTCAAGGCCCGGATCCGGGCCGCCGCCGTGACCCATCCCGAGCTGCTCGGAGACCCCGACACCGCGCGCGTGCTGAGAGCCGTCGAGGGGGACCGCCAGCGGGAGGCGATCCGCGTCTTCCGCTCCCTCCTCGGGAACAAGGGCGCCGAGCGCGCCTTCGCCCTGCTGGCCCCCTCGTTCGCCGACATCCTCGCGTGGAACGCCCTCACCGACGAGAACCCCCTCAACGACGCGGCGGGCTGGGAGGTCGCCACCGGCCGGACCCTGGCCGGTACAGATCCGATCCTCGGCGTCAGCGCCCGGGTCTGGGCCCTCCTCGACCGCGGCCCCGGCCGGGCCGAGCCGTTCGTGCCCTCCCCCCGGCTCGCCGAACGCCTCGACACCACCGGCACCATCGCCGGGTACGTCCGCAACATCGACGCGGTGGGCACCGACGGAACGCTGCTCGTCCAGCAGGTCGTGGGACCCGACGGCGTCCAGCGCTACGTCGTCCAGCTCGCCGGCATGTCCGGCGTCAGCGACGAGAGCCCCCAGGACCTGCTGGGCGCCGTGCACGCGGTCGCGAGGCCGGCCACCCCGTACTCCAGGGCCGTCGCCAAGGCGCTGCGCCAGCTGATCCCCTCGGGCTGCGAACTGGCCCTGGTGGGCCACAGCCTGGGCGGGATCACCGCCATGAACCTGGCCGCCGACCGGGACTTCTGCGGCATCCACCAGGTCACGCACGTCGTCGCGGTCGGCTCCCCCATCGACGGCAAGCGCCCCGCCGATCCCCGGACCCGGGTGTACTCGCTGGTCAACGAGCACGACGTGGTGCCCAGCCTGGAGGGCCGCTCCTCGGTCTCCCCGTACGCACTTCCGGCGCAGTTCACCGAGTTCACCTGGACCGACGACACGCACGCCTTCCCGCTGTGCCATGCCGCCGAGCGGTACGCGCACAACCTCGAGCACGAGGTTCCCGAGGCGAGCGCGCTCGTGGACGCCGATCTCGCGCCGTTCCGGGGCCGGGTGACCGCCACCCGCTTCTTCCGGCTCTACGACCGCTGACGGCGCCGCCGCCGAACCCGCCCCGCCCCTCCCCGTCCCCACACCCCTGTCCGCCGACCGCTGAGGAACACCATGACCGACTCCACCTCCACCGAGCAGACCGCGGCCCCGCGCGAGGGGACCCCGGCGGCCCCGGCCGCCGACGCGGCCCTTCCCGCCCAGGCTGCCGGTCCCGCGCAGGCCGCCGGCCCCGGCCAGGCTCCCGCGTACGGCCCGCCCGGGCTCCTCGAACGCCTCGGCTCGGCCGCCTTCGCCCGTGTCAACCGCACCCGCGCATGGCACGAACTGCCGCTCCCCCTGGGGCTGCTGAACCTCCGGGTGCTCCGCGACGACCTGCGGCGCAAGAACCTGTACGACACGTACGACGCGGGCGGGGAGCGCCGCCGGCGTCCGACCCGGGCGCTCGCGCCCTACCGCTCGTACGACGGCTCGGGCTACGACCCGTACGACGAGGACATGGGCCGGGTCGGCACCCGGCTGGACCGCAACGCCCCGCTGCACCTGGTGTTCCCGGATTCCGACGAGGAGCTGATGTCGCCGAGCCCGCGCGAGATCAGCAGGCAGCTGCTGGCCCGCAAGGGGTTCGTGCCCGCGCCCACGCTCAACCTCCTGGCCGCCGCCTGGATCCAGTTCGAGAACCACGGCTGGGCCAACCACGGCGACAACGAGGAGGCCGAGCCGTTCACCGTCCCGCTCGCCGAGGACGACGACTGGGCCGAGCACGGCGGCACCTGCCCGATGCGCGTGAACCGCACGCGCCCCGACCCGGTCGCCCACACCGCGGCCGGTGCGCCGCCCACGTACGAGAACACCGTCACGCACTGGTGGGACGGCTCGCAGATCTACGGCTCCGACGAGGCCCGCTGCCGGGCGCTGCGCACGGGCGAGCACGGGCGGCTCATCGTGGAGGACGGCCGGCTGCCCGCCGATCCGCGGCCCGGGAAGTCCTGCCTGGACTGGACCGGCATGAACAGCGACTACTGGACGGGCCTGTCGCTGCTGCACACGCTGTTCGCCAAGGAGCACAACGCGATCTGCGACTACCTGCGCGCCCATTACCCGACATGGGACGACGAGCGGCTCTTCCACACCGCGCGGCTGGTCAACACCGCACTGATGGCGAAGATCCACACGGTGGAGTGGACGCCGGGCATCCTGGACACGCCGGTGCTGCGGCACGCGATGGACGCCAACTGGTACGGGGTGCTGCCGCGCTGGGTCAGCCGGACGTACGGGCGGCTCGGCAAGGGCGAGATGCTCAGCGGCATCCTGGGCTCCCCGACCGACCACCACGCGGCGCCCTTCTCGATGACGGAGGAGTTCGTCTCCGCGTACCGGCTGCACCCGCTGATCCCCGACGAGCTGGCCGTCCGCGACCACCGTGCGGGCGCCGTCCGCGCGACGATCGGCTTCGACGACATGCAGGGCGCGCGCACCCGTACGGCGGTCGACGCGTACGGCATGAGCGACCTGTTCTACAGCTTCGGCACCGCCCACCCGGGCGCCCTCGTCCTGCACAACCACCCGGACGCGCTGCGCAATCTGGCCCGGCTCACCGGCGAGCACATCGACCTGGGCACCGTCGACATCCTGCGCGACCGCGAGCGCGGGATCCCCCGCTACAACGCCTACCGGCAGATGTTGCGCAAGCGCCCGGTCACCTCCTTCGAGGAGCTGACGGGCGGGCATCCGGGCGACACTCCGCTGCTGAAGGAGCTGTACGAGGGGCGCCTGGACCGGGTGGACACCCTGGTCGGCAATCTCGCCGAGCCGCGGCCGGACGGTTTCGGCTTCAGCGACTCCCTCTTCCGGATCTTCATCCTGATGGCGAGCAGGCGGCTCAAGAGCGACCGCTTCTTCACCACCGATTACCGGCCCGAGGTCTACACGGCGGAGGGACTGGAGTGGGTGGACCGGAACTCCATGGTGTCCGTCCTGCTGCGCCACCACCCGGAACTGGCCCCGGCCCTCGACGGCGTGACCAACGCCTTCGCACCCTGGAGGGCCCTGTGAGCGCCGTTCCCGCGCCGCGCACGGAGCAGCAGCAGCGGTACGAGCCCGCCGAGGGGCTGCGGGCTCACTCCGCGGCGCTGCTCCGGCACGCGGAGCGGCTGCGGGCGGGGGCCGTGGCGCTGGACTGGAGGGGTCCGCAGGCCGAGGCCTTCCGGTGGCGGATCGAGGCCCTGGCCGACCGCTGCGCGACGGCGGCGGCCGGTCTGACCCGGTCCGCGGAACAGCTGGACGCGGCCGCAGGCACCCGCTGACGGCCGGGCCCGGCTCCCCCGCGAACCGGGCCCACGGGCTCCGCGCCACTTCCGCGGCACTTCCGCGCTACTTCCGCGCCTCGTCCACCACCTCGTGCACGGCGTCCGCGACCAGCCGGGGCCGCTCGACCGCGATGCCGTGTCCGCTGTCGGTGTCGGTGATGTGCCGGGCGTGGAGTTCGCGGGCGAGGTCGTCCTGGGCGGCGCGCCAGGCCGGCCAGGTCGATCCGCTGTCGCCGACCTCGAGGTCCCACGGCTCGTCGGAGGTCAGCACGGCGGCGGGCAGGGGGTGCGGCATCGGGGGCGCGCTGCGGATCTCCGCCACGGAGGCCTCGTAGTCGGGCACTTCGCGGCCCTTGCCGGGGTCCATCGCGTCGATCTTGTGCATCCAGCCCGACCACCGGGCCGGCGTCAGGGTGTCCCTCAGGTAGGGCGACGCGCCGTCGACGGTGACGAGGCCGGACACCCGGGGGAAGTCGGTGCGTGCGAAGAGTTCGGCGATCATCGCCCCCCAGGAGGCGCCGACCAGCACGTACGGCCCGTGCTCGCCGGCGGCGGAGAGCACCGCCCGCAGGTCCTGCACCCCCGCTCGCGCCGTGGTGGGCTGGGGCACCGGGGTCGAGGAGGTCGGCTTTCCGTCGGCCCGCGTGGTCCCGGGGCGGTCGTAGGCGCACACCCGCGTGAACGAGGCGACCGTGGGAAGCACCGCCGCCGCACTGGGTTTCAGGCCGGCCGCCGGGGCGGCCGGGTCCACGACATGGGTCCACTCGTCCCCGGCGCCGCCCGTCCCGGAGACGAGCACGACGGTCGGGGACCCCGTTCCCCGGCACTCCAGCTGGATGCGGCGGCCGCCGCCGACGGGCACCGGGCGGGAGGGATCACCGGAGGGGTCGCCCGGGGCGACGGTCGCCGTAGCCGTAGCCATGACCGTCGTCGTAGCCGTGGGCGTTGCCGCGGCCGGGCCGCCGCCCGCGGCGAGCGCGAGAGTTGCCACGACGGTGACCGCACCAGCCAGGACCCGGCGTCCTCCGGACACCCACCCAGTGTCACACCCTGCCGCGACCGGGGCGATCGGGCCCGGCTGCGGCGAGCGCCTCGGCGACGAGGCGCCGCAGGTGGTCGTCGGTCAGGGCGTACACCACGCGGCGGCCCTCCTTGCGGGTGGTCACCAGCCCCGACATCCGCAGCCGGGCCAGGTGCTGGCTGACGGCCGGCCGGGCCGCTCCCACCGCCGCGGCCAGGGTGCCGACATCGGCTTCGTCCGAGGCCAGGGCGTGCAGGAGGGCGAGGCGGGTGCGGTCGGCGAGCAGACCCAGGATCCCGGCGGCGGCCTCGAAGGCCGGCGGGCCAGGCTCTTGCGGGTGCGAATCCTGCGCAGGTGATAGGTGCATGCGTGCGCTCATACGCACATAATAGGCGGGTGGGTGCGTCCGTCCACCCTTCCCTGTCGTCCTCGTCGAAAGCGAGCACGCCGTGAGCCACCACCACGAGCACCACCACGGGTCGTTCCGCGCGCGGCTGCGGCACCGGCTCTCGCACCTCGCGCACGCGTTCACCCCGCACGGCCACGCGGCGTCCGGCAAGGTCGACCCGGTGATGGAGACCTCCCGCCAGGGCATGCGCACGCTGTGGCTGTCCCTGGGCGTCCTGGGCCTGACCACGGCCGTCCAGGCCTGCGTCGTCGCCGCGTCCGGGTCGGTGGCCCTGCTCGGCGACACCGTCCACAACGCCGCCGACGCGCTGACCGCCGTACCCCTCGGCATCGCGTTCGTCCTCGGCCGGCGCGCGGCGAACCGCCGCTACACCTACGGCTACGGGCGCGCCGAGGACCTGGCCGGCATCGTCGTCGTCCTGACCATCGCCGCCTCCTGCGTCCTGGCCGGCTACCAGGCCGTGGACCGGCTCCTGCACCCCCGCGAGATCACCGGGCTGTGGGCCGTCGCGGGCGCCGCGGTGGTCGGTTTCCTCGGCAACGAGTGGGTGGCCCGGCTGCGGATCCGCACCGGCCGCCGGATCGGTTCCGCGGCGCTCGTCGCCGACGGGCTGCACGCCCGCACCGACGGGTTCACCTCCCTCGCCGTCCTGCTCGGCGCGGGCGGCGCCGCGCTCGGCTGGCAGAGCGCGGACCCGATCGTCGGCCTGCTCATCACCGGGGCCATCCTCCTGGTGGTGCGGGATGCCGCGCGCGAGGTCTGCCGGCGCCTGATGGACTCGGTCGATCCGAGTCTGGTCGACACCGCGCACGACGCGCTGCTGGGCGTGGCCGGAGTACGAGGCACGGGCCAGGTCCGCATGCGGTGGATCGGGCACGCGCTGCGCGCCGAGGCCGACATCGTCGTCGACCCACACCTCACGGTGGTGCAGGCACACGCCCTGGCCGTCGAAGCGGAGCACGCGCTCATCCACGCCGTCCCCCGGCTGACCGCCGCCACCGTGCACATCGACCACACCGCCGACCACGGCGACCCGCACGCGGCCCTCGCCCACCACGGCGGACGGTGAGGAGCGGGCGACCGGACCGGTCAGGATTCGAGAAGCGCGGGCCCGGCGGCCGCGGCTAGCGTGGCCGACATGGACCTCACCGTCCCCCGACCCCCGCGACTCCAGGAGCGACCATGACCAGCTCGTCCACCCAGGGAATCAAGACCGTGCTGCACCCCGTCTCCGACCTGGCGAAGGCCAAGGCGGTCTACGCCGCGCTGCTCGGCGTGGAGCCGCAGGCCGATTCGGAGTACTACGTCGGCTTCGAGGCCGAGGGCCAGCACATCGGACTGGTGCCGGGCGGCGGCCCGCAGGGCATGACCTCTCCGGTCGCCTACTGGCACGTGCCGGACATCGAGGCGAAGCTCGCCGAGGTGACCGCCGCGGGCGCCACCGTGAAGGAGCCCGCGCACGACGTCGGCGGCGGCCGCCTGGTGGCCACCTTCACCGACCCGGACGGCAACGTCCTCGGGCTGCTCCAGGACCGCTGAGGACCATGTGTCCTGCGACGCCTCGGCCGGGCGCACCGCACGGCCGGGGCGTCGGCGGCCGTGCGGGCCGAAGCGCAGAAGGGCCGGACGTACGGGCCGGAAGCTGGTTGGATCGAGCGGGCGACGACGACGGGGTGCGCGAAGGCGGCCTCCGCTGAGCAGATGGAGACACGATGAGCAAGGCCACGGGGACGGACGCGCAGTCGCCTGCGCTGCACGGTGCCGACAGCCACGACCTGATCCGCGTGCACGGCGCACGCGAGAACAACCTCAAGGCCGTCAGCATCGAGATCCCGAAGCGCCGCCTGACCGTGTTCACGGGCGTCTCCGGCTCGGGCAAGAGCTCTCTGGTGTTCGACACGATCGCCGCGGAGTCGCAGCGGCTGATCAACGAGACCTACAGCGCCTTCGTACAGGGTTTCATGCCGACGCTGGCACGGCCCGAGGTCGACGTCCTCGAAGGACTGACGACCGCGATCATCGTCGACCAGCAGCGGATGGGCGCAGACCCGCGCTCCACCGTCGGCACCGCCACGGACGCCAACGCGATGCTGCGCATCCTCTTCAGCCGGCTCGGCACCCCGCACATCGGCCCGCCCAGCGCGTACGCCTTCAACGTCCCCTCGGTCCGGGCGAGCGGTGCGATCACCGTCGAGCGCGGGGCCAAGCAGACGGTGAAGGCGACCTTCAACCGCACCGGCGGCATGTGCACCCGCTGCGAGGGCCGCGGTTCGGTCTCGGACATCGACCTCACCCAGCTGTACGACGACTCCAAGTCGCTCTCCGAGGGCGCGTTCACCATCCCCGGCTGGAAGTCGGACAGCCAGTGGACCGTACAGGTCTACGCCCAGTCCGGATTCGTCGACCCGGACAAGCCGATCCGCAAGTACACCAAGAAGGAGATGCAGGCCTTCCTGTACGGCGAGCCCGTCAAGGTGAAGGTCAACGGTGTCAACCTCACCTACGAGGGGCTGATCCCCAAGCTGCAGAAGTCGTTCCTGTCCAAGGACAAGGAGGCGATGCAGCCGCACATCCGGGCCTTCGTGGAGCGGGCGGTCACCTTCACCGTCTGTCCCGAGTGCGACGGCACCCGGCTCAGCGAGGGGGCCCGGTCCTCGAAGATCAAGCGGATCAGCATCGCCGACGCCTGCGCGATGCAGATCAGCGACCTGGCCGAGTGGGTCCGCGGCCTCGACGAGCCGTCGGTGGCGCCGTTGCTCGACGCCCTCCGGCAGACCCTCGATTCGTTCGTGGAGATCGGGCTCGGCTACCTGGCACTGGACCGGCCGGCGGGCACGCTGTCCGGCGGCGAGGCGCAGCGCGTCAAGATGATCCGCCACCTCGGTTCCTCGCTCACCGACGTCACGTACGTCTTCGACGAGCCCACGGCGGGCCTGCACCCCCACGACATCCAGCGGATGAACGACCTGCTGCTGCGGCTGCGGGACAAGGGCAACACGGTGCTCGTCGTGGAGCACAAGCCGGAGATGATCGCGATCGCCGATCATGTCGTCGACCTCGGCCCCGGCGCGGGACCAGCGGGCGGCGCCGTCTGCTTCGAGGGCACCGTCGAGGGGCTGCGGGCCGGCGGGACGCTCACCGGCCGCCATCTCGACGACCGGGCAGCCGTCAAGGAGAAGGTGCGTACGGCGACCGGCGCGCTGGAGATCCGCGGTGCGACGGCGAACAACCTGCGGGACGTCGACGTCGACATCCCGCTCGGGGTGCTCACGGTCGTGACCGGAGTCGCCGGCTCGGGCAAGAGCTCGCTCGTCCACGGATCACTGCCCGGAAAATCGGGGCCTGCGGGCGCGGAGGTGGTGTCGATCGACCAGACCGCGATCCGCGGCTCGCGGCGGAGCAACCCGGCGACGTACACGGGGCTGCTCGAGCCGATCCGCAAGGCGTTCGCGAAGGTCAACGGGGTGAAGCCGGCGCTGTTCAGCGCCAATTCCGAGGGCGCCTGCCCGACGTGCAACGGCGCGGGTGTCATCTACACCGACCTGGCGATGATGGCCGGGGTCGCCACCCCGTGCGAGGAGTGCGAGGGCAAGCGGTACCAGGCATCGGTGCTCGAGTACCACCTCGGGGGCCGCGACATCAGCGAGGTGCTGGCGATGTCGGTGACCGAGGCCGAGGAGTTCTTCGGCGCCGGCGAGGCGCACACCCCGGCCGCGCACCGCATCCTGGGCAGGCTCGCCGACGTCGGGCTCGGCTACCTCAGCCTCGGCCAGCCGCTCACGACCCTGTCCGGCGGCGAGCGGCAGCGGCTCAAGCTGGCCACCCACATGTCCGACAAGGGCGGCGTCTACGTCCTCGACGAGCCGACCAACGGCCTGCACCTCGCCGACGTGGAGCAGCTGCTCGGCCTGCTCGACCGGCTGGTGGACTCCGGGAAGTCGGTCATCGTCGTCGAGCACCACCAGGCGGTCATGGCGCACGCCGACTGGATCATCGACCTCGGCCCCGGCGCCGGCCACGACGGCGGCAAGATCGTCTTCGAGGGCACACCCGCCGACCTCGTCGCCGCCCGCTCCACCCTCACGGGCGAGCACCTCGCGGCGTACGTCGGGGCCTGACCGCGGCGCACGCGCCGGCCGCCCGGCCCTGCGAGCCGGGCCGGGCCGGGCGTGCGTCAGTGGCGTGTATGGACTCGGCCGTTTTCCGTCAAGGTGGCGTCAGGGGCCGGCGCGAAGAGCGGGCGGCCGGGGATAGCTTCGGTGTCGCGCCCCGGACCGCCTCCCCGCAGTCGGGGCGTCACCCGTCGCTGATTGCGGTTCCTCAGGGAGGGCCCCATGTGTCTGTTCCGGTACGAAGACGATCCCGAGCCCGAGGAACGGGTCCCGGCCGGGCTCCTGTACGTGCCCGTCCGGCCGGGAAGTGGAGCCGGGGCGGTGATCCGGCTGTTCCGTACTCCGCTGGGCGACCGTACGGCCGTCGGATTCACCAGTACGGGCCGGCTGGCCGCCACGCTCGGCGAGGCCCAGGGCTGCATCCGGCTGTCGGAGTCGGTGCTGCGTGAGCTGTGCGAGCCGCTCGGCGCGGGCCTGATCACCGTCGACCCGACGCTGTCGGCTGCGTCGGCCACTCCGGCGCCCGCTCCGGCGGCCGCGGCCGCGCCGCTCGGGCCGGGCCGGCTACCGGCCCAGGCCGTCTGAGGGGGGAGAAGTTCCATGACCACTGCCACACGGTCCGAGATCGCCGCGGGCGCCGACGAGTTGTCCGTCTGGCCTGCGTCGACGACCCGGCTTCCGCACGGCGGCCTCGCCGTCGGCGGGGTCTCGCTGACCGAGATCGCCGACCGCTTCGACACC
This sequence comes from Streptomyces sp. NPDC031132, assembly GCF_055570595.1. Taxonomy (NCBI): domain Bacteria; kingdom Bacillati; phylum Actinomycetota; class Actinomycetes; order Kitasatosporales; family Streptomycetaceae; genus Streptomyces; species Streptomyces sp. NPDC031132. Next base: position 233,931 of record NZ_JBVIGX010000007.1, on the reverse strand, counting down.
CCGACCTACGTACTGGACGAGGGCGAGGTGCGAACCCGCTGCCGCACCTACCGCGACGCCTTCCCCGACGCCGAAGTCCTCTACGCCGCCAAGGCCTTCCTCTCCCGCGCCATGGCCCACCGCATTGCCGAGGAAGGCCTCGGACTCGACGTCTGCTCGGCCGGCGAACTCGAACTCGCCGTCACCGCCGGGTTCCCGCCGGAGCGCATCCTCCTGCACGGCAACGCCAAATCACCCCGCGACATCGACACCGCACTACGCCTCGGCGTCGGCCGGATCGTCATCGACAGCCCCTCCGAGATCGCCCGCCTGGCCGCCGCCGTCGGCCCGACCGGACACCAGAAGGTACTGGTCCGCGTGGTCCCCGGCATCTCGGCCGGCGGCCACGAGAAGATCCGCACCGGCACCGACGGCCAGAAGTTCGGCCTGTCCCTCACCGACGGCTCCGCCCAGCACGCCGTCACCCGCATCCTCGGCCAGCCACAGCTCCAACTGGTCGGCCTGCACTGCCACATCGGCTCCCAGATCACCGACGTGAAACCGTACGCCTGCGCCCTGCGCCGCATGGTGGGCCTCATGGCCCGCATCCGCGACAGCCACGGCATCACGCTCCCCGAACTCGACATGGGCGGCGGCCACGGCATCGCCTACCGGCCCGGAGAGCCCGCACTCGACCTCACCACCCTCGCCCGCCGGCTCCGCGCCGAGCTCCTGGAAAGCTGCGCCGCGGCCGGACTCACCGTCCCCCGCCTGGCCATCGAACCCGGGCGCGCCATCGTCGGCCCCGCCGCAGTGGCCCTCTACCGCGTCCTCGCCGTCAAACGCACCGGAGAGCAGACGTTCGTCGCCGTCGACGGCGGCATGAGCGACAACCCCCGCCCGGCCCTCTACGGCGCGCGCTACGCACCCCGCCTCATCGGCCGCCGCTCCACCGCCGACCCCCGCACCGCCACCGTGGTCGGCCGCCACTGCGAGGCCGGCGACGTCCTCGCCGCCGACGTCGAACTCCCCGCCGACGTCCACCCCGGAGACCTCCTCGCCGTCCCCGTGTCCGGCGCCTACCAGCAGTCCATGGCCTCGGGCTACAACATGGTCGGCCGCCCCCCGGTCGTCGCGGTCGACGACGGCACGGCCCGGCTCCTCGTACGCCGCGAGACCCTCGACGACTTCCGCCGCCGCGACGTCGGCGACTAGGGGGTGTCCGTAAAGTTGTGCCGGGCGCCCGAAGAGCGCCGCCCGCGGCGTCTGGTGTCGTGCAGCGCAAGGCGGAGGGGCGCCCGAGTACCGGACCTACTCGGGCGCCCCGACAACACGGCGAGGTGCGGCAGCAGACACCGCGGGCCAGGCAGGACTTTGCGGACACCCCCTCGGCCGCCGGCGCCGGCGCGGTTCCGGCATCCGGTCCGATCGCCGGGCGCGGGCCCCCGGGCCACCATGGAGGGAGATCGTTCGAACGGGGACCCCGCCCGGGAGGCGCCGATGGTGCACACCGATGGAGCAGCTGCGGACGTCCTGGTGGCAGGCGCCGGCCCGGTCGGGCTGACGGCGGCCGCCGAGTTGCGGCGGCGCGGGATCGCCTGCCGTGTCGTCGACCGGCTCCCGGCGAGGCTGCCGTACGCGAAGGCGGTGGGGATCCAGCCGCGGACCCTGGAGATCTGGGACCGGATGGGCTTCGTCCGGGCCGCCCTGGAGGCGGCCGTCCCGATGCGGGGGCAGCTGACGTACGTGAACGGCGTGGAGCAGCCCCGGCTGGACCTGGTGCTGCCGCCCGAGGTGCCGTACCGCTTCGCCGCACTGCCGCAGTACGAGACCGAGCGGATCATCGAGGAGTTCCTGGAGGGCCTCGGGACGCGCATCGAGCGGGGCACCGAGCTGGTGTCGTTCGTCCAGGACGCCGACGGGGTGACCAGCCGCCTCACCACTCCCGCCGGGGAGGAGGAGGTCCGCAGCCGCTTCCTGGTGGGCTGCGACGGCGCGCACAGCATCGTCCGCAAGGGGCTCGGCCTGGCCTTCGAGGGCGGCGCCTTCCCCGAGGAGTACATGCTCGCCGACGTTGAGGTCGACTGGGACCTGCCGTACGCGTACGGGGTGCGGGCGATGCACCACGACGCCCGGGGCGCCGTCGACGACGTGCTGGTGTGCATCCCCCTGCCCGGCGACCGCCGCTACCGGGTGTCGATGATGGTGCCGCCCGAGCTCTCCGCCGCTCCCCCGCAGGGCGGTGACGCGGTGGTGCACGGCCTGGAGGGCGGCCGGGCCCCCGAACTCGGGCACATCCAGGCCGTTCTGGACCGGCTGTCCCCGCAGCCCACGACGGCGTCGGCCATGCGCTGGTCGTCGGTGTTCCGGATCAGCCACCGGCTGGTGGACCGCTACGGGGAGGGGCGGGTCTTCGTGGCGGGGGACGCGGCGCACATCCACCCGCCGACCGGGGCGCAGGGCATGAACACCGGGATCCAGGACGCCTGGAACCTGGCCTGGAAACTGGCGCTGGCCGTGCAGGGTGCCGGGGCTCCGGGGCTGCTGTCCAGTTACGACGCCGAGCGCCGGCCGGTGGGCGAGGAGGTCGTCGGCCGTACGGTCCGGCACGCCGCCGAGGGCGTCCAGGCCGATCCGGAGGACGCGGACACACTGATGATGCGCCAGGCCCAGCTGCTCGTCGGCTACCGCGGCAGCCCCCTCGTACGGGCGGCGGGACCGGGCGACGCCGAAGGACCCGGGCCGCAGCCCGGCGACCGGGCACCGGACTGCGGCGGGCTCGCCGGGGACGTCGCCGCCTATCCGATGCGGCTGTTCGACCTGCTGCGCGGCCGCGAGCACGTGCTGCTGCTCTACGGGCCCGGCCCGGCGCTGGACGGCCTCGCCGAACTCACTTCCGCGGTACGGGGCTTCGCAACGGGCCGGGTCGGGGTGTGCGCGATCCTCGCGGACACCGAGGCGGACCGGCCGGCGCCGGTGCCCGTGTACCGGGACGGCCGGGGCGAGTTCGCCCGGATGTACGGGGTACGGGAGCCGGCGGCGTTCGTGGTCCGGCCGGACGGCTACCTCGGCGCCAGGCTGTGCCCGCCGACCGCCGCGGGGCTGCTCGCCCACTTCTCGGCGGTGTTCGGGGGCTGAGCGGGCTCGCTGAACCCCTTGACGAGGAGCCGGACGGCCAGGGTCACTTCCCAGGCGAACACCGGGAGGGCGGCGAGTGATCCGGCGACCGAGACCTGCTCGTAGAGGCCGAACAGCACGGCGGTCGCCGAGGCGCAGATCAGGGCGCCGCCGACCAGTCCCAGTACGGCGACGGGCCGCGGGACGAGCCGGGAGCGGTACATCAGGCAGGCCAGGACGAGGGTGTTGGCGCCCAGGACGAAGTTGGGGCCGAAGAGGAACATCCAGTCGTGGAGCGCCACGAGGGTGTGGGCGGCCGTGACGAGGGACGGGGCGTCGGCGCCCGCCGCTCCCGCGGAGTCCCTGCGCAGCGTCACCACCGACAGCACGCTGATGATGCCGACGACGATGACGGCCGCCTCCAGCAGGCGCCCGCAGACGTAGCCGAGCGCGGCGCCTTCGTTCTGCCTCCTGAGGACCGGGTAGAGGGCGACCCCGGTTCCTGTGACCGCCAGCGCGAGGACGAACTCGAAGAGTGCCCCGAGGAACACCCGGGTGTCGGCGCCGGCGCCGAGGACGTAGTCGGCGTCGTGCAGCACGGGGCCGTAGAGCGCGAGCCCGCCGATCGCGGCGACCTCGGTGACGAGGAACAGCACACCCGTCACGACGGCGATTTTCCTGGTTGAGCTCATGCGGAACCGACCCCTCTTCTCAGGTGTACGGCGTACACCTGAGCCGTACGTTAGGTGTACGCCGTACACTCGTCAAGCCGGGAATCCTGCCCGGGCACGCACGACGAGGGAGCTGATCGAATTGACCCGGAAGACGGAGGCTGCGCCCCGGGCGCCCCTGAGCAGGGACCGGGTGCTGCGCGCCGCCGTCGCGCTGGCCGACGGCATCGGGATCGAGGCGCTGAGCATGCGCAGGCTCGCCCAGGAGCTGGGCGTGGTGCCGATGGCCCTCTACAAGCACGTCGCCAACAAGGAACAGCTCCTGGACGGCATGGTGGAGGCCGTGGTGGGCGAGATCGCCCCCCCGGCCCCCGGATCCGACTGGCAGGGCGCGGTCCGCCAGCGGATCCTCTCGGCACGGGCGGCGTTGCTGGGGCATCCGTGGGCGGCTCAGGTGATCCGGTCACGCAGCGGCCCCACCCCGGCGGTGCTCGCGTACATGGACTCGGTGATCGGGATGTTCCGCGCCGGCGGCTTCTCCGTCGATCTCACGCACCACGTGATGCACGCGCTGGGCAGCCGCATGCTGGGATTCACCCAGGAGCTGTTCGACGCCGCCCCCGGCCCCGGTCCGGAGGGGCAGGCGGCCGTGCCCGCGGAGGCCGCGGCGGCCTACCCCCACGTCACGGAGCTGGCCATGGCCGCCGCCCACGACGGGGACTCCGTCGTGGGCGGCGGCTGTGACGATCAGTTCGAGTTCGAGTTCGCTCTGGATCTGCTCCTGGACGGCTTCGAACGCCTCCGGCAGCAGGGCTGGACATCGAGCGCCCGTCGCTCGCTCACCGCCGGTGGCCTGATCGCGTAGGCTCGGCCAATGGCCAAGTACTTCGACGTGCACCCCGAGAACCCCCAGCAGCGCACCATCGGCAGTGTCGCTGACAGCATCCGCTCCGGCGCGCTCGTCGCGTACCCCACGGACTCCTGCTACGCGCTGGGCTGCCAGCTCGGCAACCGTGACGGCCTCGCCCGGATCCGGTCCATCCGCAACCTCGACGACCGCCACCACTTCACGCTGGTGTGCCAGGACTTCGCCCAGCTGGGCCAGTTCGTGCAGATCGACAACGACGTGTTCCGCGCGATCAAGGCGTCCACGCCCGGCAGTTACACCTTCATCCTCCCCGCGACGAAGGAAGTGCCGCGCCAGCTGATGCACCCCAAGAAGAAGACGGTCGGCGTACGCATCCCCGACCACGCGGTGACCCAGGCCCTGCTCGCCGAGCTGGGCGAGCCGCTGCTGTCCAGCACCCTGCTCCTGCCCGACGAGCCGGAGCCGCTGACCCAGGGCTGGGAGATCAAGGAGCGGCTCGACTACCTGGTGGACATCGTGGTCGACTCGGGCGACTGCGGGACCGAGCCGACCACCGTCATCGACTTCTCCGGCGGCGGCGCCGAGATCGTACGCCACGGAGCGGGCGACACCACGCGCTTCGAGTGACGCCGCCCGGAGGCCGTGCGGACGGGCCGGTCAGCAGCCGAAGTTGACGCGCCGGAACGTCGCGTAGTGGTCGGCGGTGTAGTAGTCCTCCTCCCACTGCTGTCCGGTGATGATCCGGCGCGCGCCGCGGGTCGGCGAGCCCGGGGTGACCACCGTGTACTCGTGGTAGTAGCCGCTGCCGTGGAGCGGCAGCAGCCGCTCACGGTTCTGGAAGACGACGCCGTCCTGGGAGTACGGGAACGGACCGCCCTCGTCGATGAGGTCGAGGGTGTGGTGCGCCTGGGACGGCAGCGCCGAGTAGCAGATGCTGCCGACCGCTGCCGCGGAGGCGGCCGCGGCGACGGAGACGGGCGCGGAGGCCGGAGCGGGAGCCGCCGCGGCGGCCGGTCCGGTGAGGAGCGCGGCGGCGACCGCCGCGGCGCCGGCGAGGGCCACGAAGCGTGGGGGGATTCTCATGCGGCCCATGATGACGCGCGTAGAGCAGCGGCCGTCAACGCCAACTCCATTGAGTTTCCTGCCTGTTCACCGGGGGTGTGCAGCCCTTGGCACGGATGCCGCCCCCGGTTGAGGCGGACGCAACCTGGGACACCTCGCGACGCCGATGGCAGGATGATCACCAGTCGACCGAGAGAGGTGCCGCACATGGCCGTCGTCCACCGGACCACGATGACCCCTGGAAAGCTGGAGCTGCTCGCTGCCTGGCTTCCCGCTCAGCCCTGGTACCAGGGCCCGGACGCGGCCGGTGCGCCGCAGCCGGCCAAGGCCGGGGGCTTCCGGCTCGACGACCCGCAGGGCGAGGTCGGGATCGAGTTCATGGCCGTCACCGACGGTGCGGGAGACCGGTCGGTCACGTACCTCGTCCCCCTCACCTACCGCGGGGCCCCGCTCGACGGGGCGGAGGACGCCCTCATCGGCACCTCCGAGCACGGGGTGCTGGGGCGCCGGTGGATCTACGACGGGACCCACGACCCGGTGCTCGTCGACCGGTTGTACGCGCTCGTGCTCGGCGAGGCCGAGGCGCAGGCCCAGAGCGAGAGCGACAGGCCCGACCCGTCCGTCGCGGCCTGGTCCGCGGGGGCCGGCGCCCCGGGGCCGCTCGCGGTCCTGGAGGTGTCCGCCGGACCGGACACCTCCGACGTGCTCGTACAGACCCCCGCCGGGAAGCTGACCATCAGCGTGCAGCGTGTCCTGCGGCCCGTACCGGCGGAGGCCGACCCCGCCGGGCAACCGCTGGGCCACGTCACCGCGGACTGGACGCTGCCGGACGGCACGAAGGCCCGCGGCCGGTACGCCGTCGTGCGCGCGTAGGCGGCGCGCACCGGGCGCGGCGCGCATCATGGAGGTGGGGGACGCTCTTTCGCCCGGCAGAGGAGGGCGCGGATGAGTTCCGAGCGCTACGAGCTGGTGTTTTCCGAAGGACCGGACACGAGCGAGGACGTCGTGGTGGTGACGGCCAGCGGCCAGGCCGGTCCCGGCGGCCACCCGGTCTACACGGACCCGACCGGCATCGTCCGGGCGGAGATCAGCGACCAGGAGGAGGTACGCATCCTGGCCTCCGGCGGCGGCCAGAACCCGGCCCGCGTGGTCCGGGTCCGGCCGCTGCCCTGATCCCACTCGCGGCCGGACCGGCAAGTGGCGGCGGGGCCGCCTAGGTTGCGCCGTTGCCCGCTCCCCGTTGCTCCGTACGAGTTCTCTTGCGTGCCCGTTCGGTCGCACCCCCCGAGCGCATGATCATCATTTAGCCGCGCAATCGTTTTGATGCTCCCATCGGGCCGTGGGCGAGCTGGGAGGGCTGCGTGGCGATGTCATCGACGCACCGTGCACAACAGGAGCGAAAGGCAAGACGGGCACGAAGGGTCAGGGCGTGGAGTGTGGTGGCCGCCGTGACCGGCGCCGTCCTCGTGGTCGCCGCGGCGCCGGACCGGGCGCCGGAGCAGGACGGCAAGGGGTCGGCGGACGGCGGCCCCGGCGCCTCCTTGACCCTGCTCGTCGGCCGGGCCCTGGACGAGGGTGACGGCGGCATCGCCGCTCGGTGCGCGGTGGAGGGCTTCCGGGACGGTTTGTGCACCGGCTGGCGGCAGCAGCGCGTACGGGCCACCGCCGGGGGCGCCGGGTCGGTGCTGCGGGGGCCCGCGTCCCGCGCGGCCGACGGGTCGGTGCGCACGGTCGTCCTCCCCACGAACGCCGGCGGCCCGCTCGAGATCGCGCTCGCCGAGGCGGGGCAGCTCACCGATGTCACCGTCCGCGACGGGCACGGGCGCTACGTGGGCGGCACCCTCGCCCCGAAGAGCCGCCACTGGACCAACACCGAGCCGCTGCGGGCCGGCGAGCTCTACACCGTACGGGTCGGCGCACAGGACGCCGCCGGGACGCCGGTCGGCGTCACCATGGCCTTCCGGACCGCGCCGCCCCCGGCCGGGGGCAGGCTCACGGTGGAGTTCGGGCCGAGGCCCGGGACGTACGGCGCGGGGCAGATCGTGACGGCCGCGCTGAGCCGGCCGGTTCCCGCCACCGACCGCACGGCCCGGGCACGGGTGGAGCGGGCGCTCCAGGTGACCTCGGAGCCGGCGGTCGAGGGCGGCTGGCACTGGGTGGACGACTCGACGCTGCACTACCGGCCGCGTACGTACTGGCCGGCGCACGCCGAGGTGCACGTGACCAGCGGCCTCGACGGGGTCGAGGTCGGCGCCCACGGCTACGGCGGCCCCTCCGACTCCACGGAGTTCACGATCGGGGACCGGATCGAGGCGGTCACCGACTCCGCCGCCCACGAGATGACCGTACGCCGCAACGGACGGGTCATCCGGACGATCCCGGTGACCACCGGAAAGGAGGGATTCCGGACCCGCAGCGGCGTCAAGGTCGTGCTGCGCAAGGAGTACCAGGTCCGGATGCGCGGGGACACGGTCGGCATCAAGCGCGGTACGACCGAGTTCTACGACCTGCCGGTGTTCTACGCGACGCGGGTGACGTGGAGCGGCGAGTACGTGCACGCCGCGCCCTGGTCGGTCGCTTCACAGGGCGAGGAGAACGTGAGCCACGGCTGCACGGGCATGAGCATGGCGGACGCCGCCTGGTTCTTCCAGACGGTGCGCGAGGGGGACGTCGTGCAGGTGGTGAACAGCGGCGGCGAGCCGATGGCGCCGTTCGACAACGGCTTCGGCGACTGGAATCTGGACTGGCGGTCCTGGCAGGCGGGCAGCGCCCTCACGTCCGCGCCCGTCTCGGCCGCCGCCCTCCCGGCGGTGTCCCGCCATGCCCCTTCCCGGCTGCGGCCCCTGACATGACCGTACAGCTTCAGGGACGCCAGATTCCCAGCGCGACAAGGGCAACGAAGAAGAGCCCCAACGTGACGAGTTGCATCGCGCAGCTCCCCCTCGTACGCACCGGCACATAGGCGTCTCCGCGCTTGAGGTAGGTCGCACGGGACACGTCCGTCCTGAAGAGGAACTGGGTCACCCGGCCGATGACCCCGAGCAGGAGGAGTCCCGCGATGACCTTCCCCCACACGGGCCACGTGTCGACAGCCGACGCAAGCACCATCAGATCCTGATCCCCCGAACTGGCCGCGGACACGCGCCCGCCTGCCCCACCCCGTGACGTGCCGTCAGGGTAGTGGCGTCGGCGGCCGCCCACCAGATCACGACCGGCCACGCCCCGGGGGGGGGGGGCGAGAGGAAACCCGAGAGAGAGGGTGCGTCTTTCCTGGGGGGGTTGGGGGGGGGGGGGAAAGAACAAAGAAGGGGGGGGGGGGGGTTC
>NZ_JBVIGX010000007.1:175234-224900 GCF_055570595.1 Streptomyces sp. NPDC031132 | reverse complement strand
CCTCCCTCCCGCCTCACCTCCCCACACCGTCATGCGCAATGTGGGTCGCTCCCCCCCCCCCCCCCCCCCCCCCCCCCCCCCCCCCCCCCCCCCCCCCCCCCCCCCCCCCCCCCCCCCCCCCCCCCCCCGCGCCGCGTCTCAGGGGTGCTTGGGAGTGGGGCAGACCTGCCAGGCGAGGTGGTAGAGGGTGCTCACGCTCGCGTCCGTGGAGTCCATGGCCATGAAGCTCGTGGAGGTCTGCGGGTTGGACGTGCCCGCATTCACGCGCAGTTCCGTATTGATGTTGAAGTTTCGTTTCTCTCCGCACGGCGCCCAGACCAGATCCGCGTACTCGGTCTTGTCGCTCGCCTGCCAGTTGTCGTTGTGCGGCCCGTTGAACTGGTGGGTGCGCTGAGTCGTCTGGGGCATTCCCTGGAAGTAGTAGTTCGCGCGTTCCTGCCCCCATGCACCGGGCTGGAGAAATGCGAATCCACGGTAGTCCGCCTGGACGATCGCGTAGGTGAATCCCGAAGGAACGTGGACGCGGAGATTGAGCTGGCAGTTCTTGCGGAATGCCGTCGGCGGCGCACCGGGGCCCACCTGGGCGAGGTACTCACTGTAGGTGACCGTGAAGGCGGTGTTGTCCGGGGCGACGGCCACTTCGGCGGTGCCTTCGCGACAGCCGGATCCGTTGACCGTGGCGAGTTCGATCACGATCTTGTCGGGGGGTGCGGTGATCTGCGGGGTGGGACCGGCGGCTCCGGCCGACGTCGTCGCCGCGGCGATCAGCACGGCCGCCGCGCCGCCGGTGAGCAGGGTACGAGCCAGGGAATGAGACATCGTTGTCACTCCTGATCATCGATCGGTTTTTCCTGCGCTCACTCACACCGCGTCAGGCCGCGGGGCATTCCTTCCACGCGAAGTGGTAGATCGTGCTGACGCTGCCGTCCGTCGAGTCCATGCTCATGAAGCTCAGGGCCTGCGGGTTCGACGTCCCCGAGTAGACCCGCAGTTCGCTGTTGACGTTCAGGTTGCGCTCCTCGCCGCACGGTGCGTAGACGAGGTCCTGGTACTCGGTCTGGTCGCTCGCCTGCCAGTTGTCGGAGTACGGGCCGTTGAACTGGTGGGTCGTACGGGCCGTCTGCGCCATGCCCTGGAAGTAGTAGTTCGCGCGCTCCTGGCCGTAGGCACCGCGCTGGAGGTGGGCGAAGCCGCGGTAGTCGGCGCGGGCGATGGCGTACGTGAACCCCTGCGGTACGTGGATCTGCAGGGCGAGCTGACAGTTCTTGCGGAACTCGGTACCGCCGGAGCCGGCGCCGGCCTGGGCCAGGTAGTTGCTGTACGTGACGGTGAACGACGTGTTGTCGGAGGCCGCGGCGACGCTCGCGGTCCCCTGGGGGCATCCCGATCCGTTGACGCCGACCACGTCGACGGTGATTCTGCCGGGCGGCGTGTAAGCGGTATGGGCCTGCGCGGGCAGGGCCAGGGCGGATAACGCCGCGACCGCCGCGCCGACGGTGAACCTGCGGAGCAACATCTTCGTTTCTCCATTCATTCGTCCCGCGGAGACATTCGTCCCGCGGAACCGGGAATTCGGCATGCACATGCCACCACAGCGGGTGCGTGCTGGGAAGGATGCGATATGGACAACGCCCCCGGCCCGCACGCCCTGGCCGAATTCCGCAATCCCCCGCAGCCGTCCCCGCCCCCGCCCATCAGCCCCACTCCCCCGCCCGGCCCGGGAAACCCGGCGCACGGCCGTGGTACGACAATGACCAGAAGGAGTGTGTGCGGTCGTGCGGGATGGGCAGGCGCGGGGCATGGCCTTGCAGCATCCGGGGGAGCGCTCGCGCGAGGGGCGGGCCGCCCGCTTCGAGAAGCTGGCCGAGCTCGCCTCCAATTTCACGAGCTCCGCCGTCTTCTCCCTGCTGTGCGTACTCCTGGTCGCCGGTTACGTGGTCACCCACGTGGCAGGGCTGTCCACGGAGTGGCAGCACCTCGTGGGGGACGCCATGGCTGCCGTGTCCCTGCTGCTGCTGGCCCTGCTGAAGAACTCCGAGCGCCGTGCCGAGCACGCCATCCAGCGCAAGCTCGACGCGATCGCCGCGGCCCTGCTGGAGCAGCAGGAGGGCAAGCAGGGCGAGGGCAAGGCGCGCGAGGACCTGGAATCGGCCATCGGGATGGAAGAGCGGCTGTAGAGCCGGGACGGCCTGCGCCGTGGGCCACCCGGGGCAGCCGTGGGCCACCCGGGGCCCTCGCGGCGCGAGTGCCCCGGAGCTCGGGGCTTCAGCTGCTCTTCTGCGGCTCCTCGGCGTTGCGCCAGACCGTGAGGTCGAGGGTGATGTAGGTGCTCGGATCCTTCGCGCCCGACTTGCCGTGGTACGTCGCCACCGCGATGTGTCCCGCGTCGCTGAGCACGCAGACCTCCGTCCCGTCCGAGAGCTGGTCGAGACCGATCTTCTCGGTGTAGCGGGTTTCGGCCCGGCAGGTCTCCAGCGAGCCCTTCTGCGAGTTGTTCAGCACGACCAGCTTGCCGTTGTCGGTCCCGAGCTTCGTGTCCCCGAAGAGGGTGTCGAGGTAGAAGTAGAGGTCGCCGTGGTTGTACATCACGCCGGCGCTGCCGCCGGTGGCGGGGCGCGGCGGGTTGTCGGCCAGCATGAGCTGGTAGTTGGCCGTCAGGTTGATGCCCTGGTACGAGGCCGGGGTGGGGTCGGCGCGCTTCTGGCCCTTGTCCTGGGAGCCGCCGCTGGGGGCTGCGCCGCTCGGACTTCCGCCGGTCGAAGTCGAGCCGCCCTTGGCCTTGTCACCGGAGCCGTCCGGTAGCAGGGAACCGACCACCGCGAGGCCGATGACCGCTGCCACGACGGCCCCGGCGATGATCAGCCCCTTCGGCTTGCGCTGCGGCGCGGGGGGCGGGTAGCCGGGGTGGTGGGACGGCGACGGGGCGTGGAAGCCCTGCACGTACCCGGGCGGCGGCGTCTGGTAACCGGGCTGGGTCTGGTACCCGGGCGGCGGCGTCTGGTAGCCGGGCGGCGTCTGGTACCCGGGCGGCGGCGTGTGATGGCCGGGCGGCACCGCACCCGGAGCCACGGGAGCCGCGGCGGCATGCGTGGGAGCGGGCGGCACCGCGCCCGGAGCAGCGGGACCGGCCGGTGCGTGCGACGGAGCGACGTGGGCGCTCTGCGTCGGCGCGGCCGCCACGCCGGGACCGGTCGGCGGGGACGGGGGCGCGCCCTGCGCCGGGGGCTGCGGGGAGACTTCGGTCGGCGTGGGGGCCACGGCGGGCTGTGGCGGCGGGGTCCTCGCCGGTTCGGGCAGCTGGAGGCGCTCGGTGATGGACCCGGCGACCGCCTGGGGCAGCCAGTCCTCGCCCTGGCGGAGCGGGACGGGAGAGAGGTCGTGGCACATCTGGATGACCTCGGTCAGCGTGGGCCGGTCCGCCGGGTCACGGCTGAGGCACCGCGTCACCAGGGGCAGAAGCTCCTCCGGCAGCGCGCTGAGGTCGGGGTCCTCGTGCACGATGCGGTACAGCACGGCGTGCGAGGATCCCTCGCCGTAGGCGGGCGCACCGATCGCCGCGTACGCCACGATCTGGCCGAGGGCGAAGATGTCGGTGCCGGCGGTGACGGTACCGGCCGAGGCCTGCTCGGGCGCCATGAACGCGGGCGTGCCGACGCTGACGCCGCTGCCGGTCAGGGAAGTGGCGTCCGCCGCGCGGGCGATACCGAAGTCGATCACGCGAGGACCGTCGGCGGCGAGGAGTACGTTCGCGGGCTTCAGGTCACGGTGGACGATGCCCGCGCCGTGGATGACGTGCAGCGCCTCGGCGACCCCGACGGCCAGCAGGAGCACACTGCGCAGCGGCAGCCGACCGTGCCGGGCCACGGCGTGCGCGAGGGAGGGGCCGGGTACGTAGGCCGTGGCCAGCCAGGGCTGGGAGCCGTCGGTGTCGAAGTCGATGACGGGCGCGGTGTAGAGGCCCTGCACCCGCTGCGCCGCCCGCACTTCCTGCTGGAAGCGGCGCCGGAACTCGGGGTCCTCGCTGAACTCGGGCCGGATCACCTTGAGGGCGATGGGCCGCCCGCCCGGCGTGTAGGAGAGGTACACCTTGCCCATCCCGCCCGCGCCCAGCACGGCGGTCAGCCGGTAACCGCCCACCGTGGCCGGGTCGTCGGGCCTGAGCGGCTGGAAAAGGTCGGTCGAAGGTGTACTCATGAAAATCCATCCCCTGTCACGGCAGTTCAGCCCGCCGAAGCCCCGAAGCCAACCGAGAGGGTACCCAACTTCGTGGCTCGTCCCCATCGGCGGCCACCGTACTCGTGCCCGGGTGAGCGCGTTGCCGTCGCCGGCCCCGAGGCCTGACGTACGGTCATGCACCCTACGCCTGGAGGGCGACGGCCAGCATGAGTGCGGCCATGCCCACGGCCAGCCAGGCCAGGTAGTCGCCGACCAGCCCCGAGTGCAGGCGGCGCAGCGGCAGGACCGCGGCGGCCGACGCCCGCCGCAGGGCGGCGCCGCCCGGCGACCAGAGCGCGGCCCCGGCCAGCAGGCAGGCCAGGGCCGCCGAGGCCACGCCCAGCCAGGCGCCCACCGCGGTCCACTGCCTCGCGGCCGCCTCCGGGGCCGCACCGCCCCGGAGTTCGCTGCCGCCCGCGGCCGCGCCGTAGCCCGCCCGGTCGGTGAAGAGCTCCGCGCCGTGGCCGAGGCTCTCCGCGACCGCCGGTACGGTGCCGACGAGCAGCCCCAGGAGCAGCAGCGCGGCCGGCACCGCGACCATGGGCGGGCGCGGCGATTGCCGGGCCGCGCGCACCTCCGGCCCCTCCCCCTCCCCGGTGGTCTCTGCATCTGCGGGAGCCGTGCGCGGGGGCGGCCCGGCCCCCCAGAAGATCCGGGCCGTGGCACGCAGCAGCGCGGCGCCGGTCACCGCGGAGGTGAGGAGGAACACCGGCAACAGCGCATGGCCCGCCGCCTCCTCGCCGAGGGCCTTGCCCAGACCCGCGCCGAACGGCGGGAGTCCGGCCAGGACCAGGGCCCCCAGGGCGAACAGCAGCCCCACGGCCCGGTGGGCGCGCGCCTGGCCGTGCAGCCCGTGCTCGTCCACCGATCCGTACTGGTCGAGCAGCACCCCGCACAGCCCGAACAGCGCCGCCTTCGCGCAGCCGTGGCCGGCCACGTACACCGCCGTGGCGCCGGTGCCGGCCGGGGTGAGGAGGGCGACGCCGACGAGGAACAGACCGACATGGCTGACGGTGGAGAAGGCCAGCATCCGCTTCAAGTGCCGCTGCGGCCAGCACATGAGGGCCCCGAGCAGTGCGGTGACGACGCCGACCGCGACGAAGGTGGTCCGGAACGCGGTGTGCGGGATGCCGCCGGGCCCGGAGAACACCGCCCAGTACACGCGGGCGGCCCCGTACACGCCCAGCTCGACCATCACCCCGGACATCAGCATGCAGACCGGGGTCGGGGCGACGGCGTGCGCATCGGGCAGCCAGAAGTGGAAGGGCGCGGCCGCGGCCTTGACCAGGAACGCGGTGACGACGAGGACGAAGGCGATCACCGTCAGGGCGTCCGTGGGCTGCCCGTCGAGCCGCTCCCCGAGCCGGGCGAGGTTGAGCTCCCCCGTACGGGCGTACAGCATGGCGATGCCGAGGAGGGAGCCGTACGCGGCGAAGGAAGTGACGATCCCGAAGGTGAGTGCGCCCTGCAGCGGCCTCGGGTCCTCGATGCGGTAGCCGGTGAGCGCGAACGCGGCGACGCTCATGAGCTCGAAGAAGACGAAGGCGTTGAACAGGTCGGCCGTGAGCGCGAAGCCGACCATGCCCGCCTCGAAGAGCAGGATCAGCGCGGGGAAGACCCCGGCCCGGTCCCCGGCCGGCTCGTCGAAGTAGCGCCAGGAGTACACGATCACGGCGAGGACGAGCGCCGCGGCGAGCAGGGCCAGTCCGGTGCCGAGGGGGTCGGCGAGCAGGACGATCCCGATGTCCGCGGGGTGTCCGCCGATCCGGACGGCCGCGCGGTCCGCGGTGTGCGGCCACAGGGCGACCAGGCAGCCGAGGCCGGCCGCCGCGGTCGCGGTGGCGAGGATGTCGCAGCCGAGCCGGGGCAGCCACCGGCCGGCCACGGCGAGCAGGACGGCCCCGATCAGCGGGATCGCGACGGCCAGCGGAAGGAGCGCCTCGGCGTCCGGCATGGCGTCAGCCCTTGAGCGCGGTGAGCGCCTGGGGGTCGACCGTTCCGTGGCGCTTGCGCAGTTGGATGGTGAGGGCGAGCAGGAGGGCGGTCACGGTGGCGCCGACCACGATGTCCGTGAGGGTCAGGGCCTGGACGACCGGGTCGACGACGGGCCGGCTGCCGGGCTCGAGGTCGCCGTACACGGGGGCGGTGGCCCCGCGGCGGTAGCCGACGCCCAGCAGCATCAGGTACGTGGACGACTGGGCGACGGCGAGGCAGCCGATGGCGTGGATCAGGTTGCGGCTGGTCACCAGCCCGTACAGGGCGGTCAGCAGCACCCAACCGGCGGCCAGGAAGGGCAGGACACCCATCAGTTCTCGTCCTCCTGCGGAGCGGATGCGGACCGGGGGTGGGGGCGGCCCTCGGGGCGGGGGTGCCCGTCCGGCTCGGTGACCTCGACGGCCTGGTCGAGGAAGTGGGCGAGCAGCACGATCAGCCCGGAACCGACCTCGACGCCGACGGCCACGTTGAAGAGCGGGACGAGGCCGCCCGAGGTGATCTGGTTGAAGGTGCCGAAGGGCAGGACGTTCTCCAGGAACGCGCCGCCGGCCGCGAGGCCGGCCAGACCCAGCGCCGTGAACGACACGGCGGCCAGCGCGTCGGTGACGTCGAGGGCCTCGAGCGGCCGGACCCGTTCCAGGACCCGGTAGTCGGCCGCGAGGTAGGCCAGGTGGAGGGCGGTGGCGAGGACGACGCCGCCCTGGAATCCGCCGCCGGGCGTGAGCTGCCCGTGCGCCACCACGTACACGCCCACCACGAGGGCGACGGGCAGCAGGACGGTCCCGAACAGCCGGGTGGTGGGCAGGGCGCGCTCGCTCCGGGGCGGTGCCTTGCGCTCGTCACGGGCCAGCCGCAGCAGCAGGGTCGACGCGAGGACGGTGACGAAGAGGATCGTCTCCTCACCCAGGGTGTCGAGCGCCCGGAGGTCGAAGTTGACCGAGGACACCACGTTGGCGGTCCGGTGGGCCAGCGAGGCGGCCACGGCGCGGTCCCCGTACGGGTGGTGCTCGGTGCCGAAGGCGGGCAGCCGCGGGCAGGCGGCGGTGAAGAAGCCGGCGATCACCGCGGCGGCGCAACCGAGGAGCAGCAGCCGGGTCCGGTCCCTCACGGCCGGTCCTGCGGGGCGTGCCGCGGGCCGCCCTCGCGGCCGTCCCGGTCGCCGTGCTGCCCGCCGTCCTCGGGGGCGGGCTCCTCGGCAGGCGGGCGGCGGGCCTTGCGCGCGGTGAGCAGGATCAGCAGCGGTGTCAGCGCCGTGCCGACCGCGAGCTGCGAAAGTGCCACGTCAGGGGCCTGGAGTACGACGAACAGGAGGGTCAGCGCAAGCCCGAGCACGGCGAGGGCCGCGGCCTGGCGCACGGGCTCCCGGCACAGGACGGCGAGGGTGGCGGCCGCCACGACGAGCAGCAGGGCCACGACGATCAGTGCGTCATCCATGCCGGGCCCGGCCCTTCTGCTCGTCGGCGGTGGCCTTGCCCACGGCGATGGTGGTCACGGTCCCGCCGACGGCGAACAGCAGCCCGATCAGGAGGGTCTTCACCGCTGCCCGGCCCGCGCCCTGCTCCAGGGCCACGGCGCAGGCGATCAGCGGTACGCCCAGCCCGTTGGCGGGGGCCAGCGCGTGCAGCCGTTCGAGGCTCCCGCGCAGGAGCACCAGCGCTCCCGCGCCCGCGAGGAGGCAGGCGACGCCCAGCCACAGCAGTACGGACGCCAGCACGTGCGCCACGGCCATCTCAGCCGTCCCCGCCTTCCGCGTCCGGACCGGCGCCGGCGCCCGCGCCGGCTCCCGCTGCGGCGCCCGCGAAGCGGGTGAAGACCAGCACCCCGGCCGGGGACAGCACCGCGAAGACGAGGGCCACGTCCTGGTAGGAGGACCGGTCGTACGCCATGGGCAGCAGCAGGAGCACGGCGCCCGTCACCGTGCTCGCCAGACACAGGCCCGCCAGCCGCCGTACGGCACTGCCGCGGGCCGCCGCCCACAGGCAGGCGGGCCAGGCGGCCGCGAGCAGCACCAGTGCCGCCGCCGACCAGGCGGGTACCGGGACGGCGCTCACCTCGTACCGTCCCGGCGGCCCACTGCCCGCTCCGGGCCGCCGGGGGCCGTCGCGGGCCGGAAGGCGTGGACGACGGCTTCCACGCGCCCGTCGTCCGGCAGGTCGACCACGCAGGTGTCGGCGGACCAGCCGAGCGCCACGCCGGCCCATCCCGGGTCCGCCCCCTCGCGCAGCCGGATCCGCCGGATACGGCCGGCACCCGCTCGCTCCCGGGCCAGTACGCCCAGCAGTGCGGCCAGACCCCGGACGGCGGCCGACGGCAGCCCCGCAACCGCCCGCAGCGCCCCGGCGGTTCCGCGCACCCGCACGTCCGCCGCCCGCCGCATGAGCCGTACGACGACGGCCGCACCGGCCGCCGCGACACCGGCCACCAGCAGTTCCACGGGGCCGGGCGCGCTGATGGACACCACCGTCACCCCCATCAGCACCGCCCACCACACCAGGATCTCGACCGTTGCGCCGCCCATGTGACTCCCCTTCCCGGGCCGCAGACACATATTCTCGGCACCCGCCCGCCGCCCGGTCCCCAGGCGGGCGCCCGGCGCGGGAGACCGCACCCGTCCGGCTCAAGCACACGCATGCGGACACACACCGACGCGCAGCAGCGGAAGCCCGGCCGCGATAGGCTCGTACGAGCCTCAGGAGAGGGATGATGCTGATGTGCCGATGGCTCGCCTACTCCGGTTCGCCGATGCTGCTCGACGCCGTCCTCTACCAGCCTGAACACTCGCTGATCGACCAGAGCCTGCACGCCCGGATGGGTGTCGAGTCGACCAACGGCGACGGATTCGGCATCGGCTGGTACAGCCCCGACGGTGGCGCGACACCGGCGATCTTCCGGGACATCGGGCCCGCCTGGAACAACCGCAATCTGCGGGAACTGGCCGCGCACGTCCGCTCGACGCTGTTCTTCGCCCATGTCCGCGCCTCCACCGGCTCGGCGATCCAGCAGACGAACTGCCATCCCTTCCGCCACGGCCGCTGGCTGTGGATGCACAACGGTGCGATCACCGACTTCCACCGTTTGCAGCGCGACCTGTACATGGCCGTCGATCCCGCCCTTTTCTCGTGCATCGAGGGCTCCACGGACTCCGAGGTGATGTTCTACCTGGCCGTCACCTTCGGCCTCGACCAGGACGTCCCCGGCGCGGTCGCCCGGATGGCGGGCCTGGTGGAGCGGCTCGGCAAGGAGCACGGCGTCGCCGACCCGCTGCAGATGACGATCGCGGTCAGCGACGGCGAGCGCGTGTGGGCCTTCCGCTACTCCAGCGCGGGCCAGTCGCGTTCGCTGTACTACAGCAGCAAGGCCGAGACCGTACGGCAGCTGTACCCGGAACTGCCGTTCCTGCGGGAGGTCTCCGACGCGACCCGGCTGGTGGTCTCCGAACCGCTGGGCGACCTCCCGGGCGTGTGGAACGAGCTCCCCGAGGCGAGCTACGCCGTCGTGCCCTCCACGGCGACGGAGGACTACCTCCCCTTCATCCCCGAGCTCCCCTGATGTCACAGATCACCGCCGCAGGATGACCCTGCTCCGCGCGCCACCGGTTCCGGCCCGTGGCCCGCGGCTAGCTTCTCGGCCCATGAGCACTGCTTTCCTCCCCGTACGCGCCCGTGCGGCGGGCCGGCTGCTGCCCGCCCTGGCCGCCGCGGCCGCGCTCCTCGCCGCAGCTTCCCTCCCGGCCGCCGGGCAGCCCCGTACCGTGGCGGCAACGACGGCGCCGGCACCCGTCGAGAAGCTGTACGGGGCGGCGGTCCGGGCGTTGCCCACCGCGCAGAAGGAGGTCGCGCTGACCTTCAACGCGGCGTGGGCCGAGGACGGGCTGGACACCGTCCTGACCGTGCTGCGGCAGCAGAAGGCGCCGGCCACCTTCTTCGTGACGGGCCACTTCGCCGAACGCCACCCCGAGGCGGTCCGGGCCATCGCCGCGGCCGGCCACGGGATCGGCAACCACTCCCACAGCCACCCGCCGTTCGGTGAACTCACCGCGCCGCAGCGGGCGCAGGAGGTCACGCTCGCGGACCGGGCGATCCGGCAGGCCGCCGGGCCGGCGGCTCTGCCGTTCTTCCGCTTCCCGTACGGCGACACCACGGCCGGGCAGATCGCCGAGGTCAACGCGCTCGGCTTCGCGGACATCGAGTGGACCACCGACACCAACGGCTACCGCGGCACGGCGGGGGGCATGACCACCCAGCAGGCCGTCAAGCGGGCGCTGGACGTGCTCGCGCCGGGCGAGATCGTCCAGATGCACATCGGCTCGCTCGACGGGCAGGGGCCCGTGCTCGACGCACAGGCCCTGCCGCAGATCATCGACGCGGTCCGCTCGCGCGGCTACCGGATCACCGACCTCCGCACCCTGCTGGCCGGCCCGTAGGCCCCGGCCTCAGCAGATGCGGGGCAACTGCTCCCCGATCGGCAGGTCGACCACGCGGGTGCCGCCGAGGCCGGTGCGGGCCACGACGAGGCCCGGGTGCGCCTCGACCGCCTCGCCGATCACCGTCGCGTGCCGACCCAGCGGGTGGGCACGCATCGCGTCGAGGACGGCGTCGGCGTGCTCGCGGGGCACGAAGGCGACCAGCTTGCCCTCGTTCGCCACGTAGAACGGGTCGAGGCCGAGGATCGCGCAGGCGTTGCCCACTGCCTCGGGGACCGGAACCCGGCCCTCCTGGATGACGACCCCGGTGCCCGAGGCGGCCGCGATCTCGTTCAGGGCGGCCGCCAGCCCGCCGCGCGTGGGATCGCGCAGCACATGCAGGTCGGGCGTGACCGCGAGCATGGCCTGGACGAGGCCGCCCAGCGGTGCGCAGTCGCTCTCGATCTCCACACCGAAGCCGAGCCCCTCGCGGACGCTCATGATGGCCACGCCGTGCAGGCCGATCTCCCCGCTGACGATGACGACGTCACCCGGTACGACGCGCTGCGGGCGCAGGTCCACGCCGTCGGGGATGAGCCCGATGCCCGCGGTGTTGAGGTAGATGCCGTCGCCGTGGCCGGCCTCCACGACCTTGGTGTCGCCGGTGGCCACCTCGACGCCCGCGGCGCGCGCGGCCGCGCCGAGGGCTTCGGCGACGCGGGCCACCACCGAGATCTCCACGCCCTCCTCGAGGATGAAACCGCAGGAGAGGTAGGCGGCGCGGGCCCCGCTCATGGCGAGGTCGTTGACCGTGCCGTTGACCGCGAGGTCGCCGATGCTGCCGCCGGGGAAGAACAGCGGCCGCACCACGTACGAGTCGGTCGAGAAGGCCAGTCGGGCGCCGCCCAGGGTGACGGCGGCGGAGTCCCCGAGCTGGGCGAGCACCTCGCCGCCGAAGGCGGGTGCGAAGACGTGCTGGACGAGCTCGGCGGAGAGCGCGCCGCCGCCTCCGTGGCCCATCACCACCCGGGGGCGGTCCCGCAGCGGAGCCGGGCAGGTCCAGCCGGTGACGTCGAGTGCGGTCGCGGACGCGGCGTCGGACACGGTCTCAGACAACGGGGCTCGCCTCCAGCGGTGCGGTCCGGGCCGGCGCGAGGTCGAGGCGCCGGTAGAGGTAGTACGCGGCGCAGGCGCCCTCGCTGGACACCATCGTGGCGCCGAGCGGGGTGCGCGGGGTGCAGGTCGTGCCGAAGGCCTCGCACTCGTGGGGCTTGATCAGGCCTTGGAGGACCTCACCGCTGCGGCATTCGGCGGGTTCCTGCGTGGCGATGTCCGTCACCGAGAAGCGGTGCTCGGCGTCGTAGTCGCGGTAGCGGGCGGACAGCCGCCAGCCGCTGGCTGGGATGACGCCGATGCCGCGCCAGGCGCGGTCGGTGACCTCGAAGACGTCCTCCAGCATGGCGAGGGCGGCCGGGTTCCCCTCCGGGCGGACGGCGCGGGCGTAGGCGTTGTCGACGGTGTGCTCGCCCCGTTCCAGCTGCCGTACCGCACGGCGTACGCCTTCGAGGATGTCCAGCGGCTCGAAGCCGGTGACCACGATCGGGACCCGGTGGCGCGCGGCCAGCTCCGGGTACTCCCCCATGCCCATCACGCTGCACACGTGCCCGGCGGCGAGGAAGGCCTGCACCCGGCAGCTCGGGGAGGTCATGATCGCCTCGATGGCCGGGGGCACCCGGACGTGGGAGACGAGCAGGCTGAAGTTGGGGATTCCGAGCTTCTTGGCCTGATGCACCGTCATGGCATTGGGCGGCGCGGTGGTTTCGAAGCCGATGCCGAAGAACACCACCTCGCGCGCCGGGTTCTGCTGTGCGATCCGCAGGGCGTCGAGCGGGGAGTACACCACTCGTACGTCGCCGCCCTCGCTGCGCACCTGGAAGAGGTCGCGGCCGGATCCGGGGACGCGGAGCATGTCGCCGAACGAGCAGAAGATCACCTCGGGGCGGGAGGCGATCTCCAGCGCCTTGTCGATGACCTCCAGCGGGGTCACGCACACCGGGCAGCCCGGGCCGTGGATCAGCTCCACCTGTTCGGGGAGCAGTTGGTCGATCCCGTGCCGGATGATCGTGTGGGTCTGGCCGCCGCAGACCTCCATCAGCGCCCAGGGGCGGGTGACGGTGGCGTGGATGTCGTCGAGCAGGCGGCGGGCCAGCTCGGGGTCCTGGAATTCCTCGATGTACTTCACTGCTGCTGCGCCTCCTGTACGGCGTCCCCGGTGTGCGGCTGCTGCGCGATGTCGTCGGCGAAGGGCCAGTCCCCGTCACCTGCGCCCGCCTCGGCCGCCGCCCGTTCCCACGGGTCGCCGAACTCCTCTTGGAGCATGCCGAGTTGGGCGAAGAGTTCGAGCGTCTGCTTGGCCGACTCCTCGTCGAGGCGCTGGAGGGCGAAGCCGACGTGGACGATGGCGTACTCGCCGACCTGGAGGTCCGGCAGGTACTCGAGGCACACCTCCTTGACCACCCCGCCGAAATCGACGGTCGCCATGCGGGTCCCGTCCTTCTCCCCGATGTCAAGCACTCTGCCGGGTACGGCCAGGCACATGGCCCTCTCCTTGCTGTGGGTGGTGCGGGGCGCAGGCCGCCACCATGAGCTGGCCGAGGGCCAGCCCGCCGTCGTTCGGCGGGACGCGGTGGTGGCGCAGTACGGTGAAGCCGCGCTCGCGCAGAAGGCGGGCGCAGGCGGATGAGAGCACGGTGTTGGCGAAGACGCCGCCGGTCAGGGCGACGGTGTCGAGCCCGTGCCGCTCGCGCGCGAGGACGGCCAGCGTGCGGACGAGGTCGGCGACGGCGTCGTGGAAGCGGGCGGCGACCACGCCGGGCGCGAGGCCCGCGCGTACGTCGCGGACCACCGCCGCCAGCACGGGAGCCGGGTCCGCGGTCAGCGGGGCCTCGCGGCCGGCGTGCGCGGGGGGCCGGAGGGCGAACGCGTAGTCCCCCGGACCGGCGTCCGCGGGGGACCCGCTTCCGGTCGCGGTGAGCGCCGCGCTCTCCAGCTCGATGGCGGCCTGGGCCTCGTACCCGGCGTGGTGGCAGACGCCCGCCAGGGAGGAGACGGCGTCGAAGAGGCGGCCCATGCTGGAGGTCGGCACGCAGTGCAGCTCGCGCTCCAGCTGACGGCGCAGCAGCCGCAGTTCCTCGGGCGGGCAGGCTGCCGTACAGGGCAGGTCCGGATCCCAGTCCAGCCCGGCGGCGCGCAGATGGGACAGGGCCATCCGGTACGGCCGGTGCACGGCGGCGTCGCCGCCCGGCAGCGGGACGTAGGCGAGGTGCGCGAACCGGGTGTACCCGGCGTAGTCCGCCAGCAGCACCTCCCCGCCCCAGACGGCCCCGTCGTCGCCGTATCCGGTGCCGTCGAAGGCGACGCCGATCACCCGGCGGGCGCCGCCCCGGCCGTGTTCGGCCAGCGCGGACGCGATGTGCGCGTGGTGGTGCTGGACTGCGACGACCGGGCGGCCGGCGGCCCGGTCGCGGACCAGGCGGCCCGAGCGGTAGCCGGGGTGCCGGTCGGTGGCGAGCAGGGTGGGGCGTACGCCGGTGATGGACTCCAGCTGCTGCTCGGCGCGTTCGAAGGCGTACTGCGTGGCCAGGTCGTCCATGTCGCCGATGTGCGCGGACAGCCAGGCCTTGCGGCCCTCGCCGAGGCAGAAGGCGTTCTTGAGGTCTCCTCCGGCGGCGAGTGCGGCCGGTACGGGCAGCGGCAGGTCCAGGGGCAGCGGGGCGTATCCGCGGGAGCGGCGCAGGGTCAGCACCTCGCCGTCGCAGACGCGCACCACGGAGTCGTCGCACGGTACGTGGATCGGCCGGTCGTGGGTGAGCCATCCGTCGGCGAGCCGGGAGAGCCGGTCCAGGGCCTCGGTGTCGTCGGTGACGATGGGCTCGCCCGACAGGTTCCCGCTGGTCATGACGAGCAGGCGGGGGCCGGGCGGGTCGCCGGGCAGGCCGAGCAGCAGGTGGTGGACGGGCGTGTACGGGAGCATCACGCCCAGGTCGGGGCTGCCGGGGGCGACGGCGTCGGCGACGAGCTCCTCGGCGGCGGCTCCGGGGCGGCGCCGCAGCAGGACGATGGGCCGGACGGGCCCGGTGAGCAGGTCGCGTTCGGCCGGGCCGAGGTGGACGAGGTGCTCGAGGTCGGCGAGGTCGCGGGCCATCAGGGCGAACGGCTTGTCCCCGCGGGCCTTGCGGCGCCGCAGTTCGGCCACGGCGCCGGCGTGGGCGGCGTCGCAGGCGAGGTGGTAGCCGCCGAGGCCCTTGACGGCGAGGATCGCCCCGCCGGCCAGCAGCCGGCGGGCCTCGGCCACCGGGTCGGCGTACGCCGCCTCGCGCGGGGGCGAGCCGGCGAGGAGCCGCAGCCGGGGCCCGCAGGCGGGGCATGCCACCGGCTGGGCGTGGAAGCGCCGGTCGGCGGGGTCGGCGTACTCGCGGGCGCAGTCGGGGCACATCGGGAAGCGGGCCATGGTGGTGTGCACCCGGTCGTACGGCAGCCCGGTGACGATGGTGAAGCGGGGTCCGCAGTGCGTGCAGGTGATGAAGGGGTGCCGGTGGCGCCGGTCGGACGGATCGGCGAGCTCCGCGAGGCAGTCGGCGCAGGTGGCCGCGTCCGGGGAGACGAGGGTGCGCGCGGGTCCGCCGGACCGGGAGGCGACGATGGTGAAGCCCGCGCCGCCGGCGACGGGGACCTCGCAGTGGTCGACGGCGTCGACGACCGCCAGGGGCGGGGCGTCGGCCGCGAGCCGCTCGCAGAAGGCCGACACGGCCGCCGGTGCGCCCTCGACCTCGGCGACGACGCCTTCGGGGGTGTTGGTGACGTGCCCGGCGAGGCCGAGCCCGGTCGCGCGGGTGTACACGTACGGCCGGAAGCCGACGCCCTGCACCACTCCGCGCACGACGACCCGGCGGCGCTGTACGGCTTCCATCAGCGGGTCGACGCCACGGCGGAGTGCGAGTGGCCCTCGGCGTGGTGATCGTGGTGGTGGTGCGTGGGGTGCTGCCGGGCCATGACGGGGGCGTGCACCGCGGCGCCGGCGCCGACCGCCAGCGCCCGGTCGAGCAGGATGCCCACGCCCTCGCCCGCGCGGGCCGAGGTCAGCACCACCTCCACCCCCGGGTTGACCTGCTGGACGTGCGCGCGGAAGGCGGCTTCGTCGAATTCCACTGCCTGCGCGATGTCCGTCTTGGTCACCACGACGAGGTGGGCGAGACCGAACGCCGTCGGGTACTTGAGCGGTTTGTCCTCGCCCTCCGTCACCGAGGCCAGGACCACGCGCAGCGTCTCGCCGAGGTCGTACGAGGCGGGGCAGACGAGGTTGCCGACGTTCTCCACGAACAGCAGCCTGGTGTCCTCGGGCATCCAGCCGTCGAGGTGGCGGCCGAGCATCCCGGCCTCGAGGTGGCAGAGCCCGTCGGTGAGCACCTGCTTGACGGGCACGCCCGAACGCGCCAGCCGCAGCGCGTCGTTCTCGGTGGCGAGGTCGGCGGTCAGCGCGGCGACGGGCACGCCGCGCTCGCGCGCCAGGCCGAGTTCGCGCTCGAGGAGGGCGGTCTTCCCGCTCCCCGGGCTGGACAACAGGTTGATTACCGTGGTGCCGCGGGCGGTGAGTTCGGCGCGCAGGGTGTGCGCGGCCGAGTCGTTCTTGGCGAGGACCGCCTGCTTCAGGTCGACCACACGGCACATGGTTCAGCGCTCCTCGGAGATCGGTTCGCGGGTGGGGGCGGGGGGCCGGTCGCAGGCGGGGCCGTCCTCCCAGTGCACGCTGAGGATCTGCAGCTCGCGCCCGGCGAGGAGTTCGACCTCCGTGGCCTGTCCGCAGCCGGGGCAGACCAGACGGGGCGGCATGCCGACCGCCCAGTCGCCCGTACAGGAGCGGCAGTGCGCGCGGGCGGGGACGGGCTCCGTCACGAGCTCGGCGCCTTCCAGGAGCGTTCCGGCGCAGGCGAGTTCGAAGCAGAAGGCGAGGGCGTCGGGCACCACCCCGGCCAGCTCACCGACCTGGAGCCGCACCGAGGTGACGGCGCTCGCGCCGCCGGCCTCGGCGGCTTCCTCCACTTGGGCCACCACGGCCATGGCGATCGACATCTCGTGCATGGGGCTCCGTCCTGCCGGGCCTCATTAGACCGGCCGGCGCGGTACGGGGCGGTCGGGCACGCCGACGCGCCGACGCCCCGTACGCCATTCGGGCGCCGGGGCGGTCGCACATCAGGTGCCAGAGGTCACGGGTCACATGCGGCGGATCTTCAGATAGCGCTGGATGTCGGGCAGCACCATGCACAGTGCGGTGGCGAGGACGGCGGCGGCCGCACCTCCGATGATGGCCTTCTTCATGGGGTTCTCCTCAGTTGGCGGTGGCGTTGCGCTCTTCGTCGAGCAGCTCCTGGTCCGGTCGGCGGACCAGGTCCAGGACCATCCGTACGGCCTCCGGGACCGCTGCGGCCACCGGGGCGCTCAGGCCGATGCCCTCGTCCAGGCAGCCGGGTTCGCAGCCGACGACCCAGATCCGCCGGGGCGGTGTGCCGCCGGTTCCGGCGCACAGCGTGTCCAGCAGGGCCAGCACCGCGTCGGGCGACATCTGGTGCCCGTCGAGTACGGGGCCCTGCGGGGCGATGGAGCCGGCTTCGGCTGCCTCGATCAGGTACAGGGTCCCGGGGGCTCCGCCGCGCGCGGTGGCGTCGACCAGGACGAGCGTGTCGTAGCCGTCGAGGAGCTGGTAGGCGAGGTGGACCCCGCGTACGCCGATGTCCACCACCTCGACCTGTTCGGGCAGCCCGCACCCGGGCTCGGACAGCCTCCGGACGGTCTCGACGCCGAAGCCGTCGTCGCCGAGGAAGACGTTGCCGATGCCGGCGATCAGGATGCGGTCGCTCACGCGTCCTCCAGGGGGGCGACCTCGTCGGGCTGGAAGTACAGGAACCGGCCCTGTTCGCGGCGGATGTCGGCGCCCGGGTCGCCTTCGACGGTGACGGCGAGGTGCACTCCGCCGTCGACGTCGTGGAGGACGGCCTCGACCTGGGCGGCGGCGCCCTGGAGGAACAGGTCCTGGGCGTCGGTGCGCCGCAGACCGGGGCGCAGGAGGACCCGGCTGCCGGGGCCCACCGAGGTGCCGTCGATCAGGATCCGGTCGCGTGCCGGGTCGGCGGGGTCGGCGTGTGCCGGGTCCCACCAGGGGGTGTCCGGCCTGAACACGGCCTCTTCGTCGAAGAGTTCGGGGAACGACTCGGGGGCGGGCGCGCCGGGGTCGGTGATCTCCCGCAGCGCCCGGACGGCGCCGTGCAGGCGTTCCAGCACCTCGGGGGGCATGGTCTCGGCCAGGTCGATCACGGCGGCCGCCCGGGCGTCGGTCCCCCGGGCCTCCCGCTTCTCCTGGTCGGTCAGGGCCGCCGTGCGCAGGGCGAGGATCTCGTCGATCTCGGTGGCGTCGTACATGGCCCCGATGCTCTCGGGGGCGATGCCGGGGTGGTCCTCGAGGATGATCGGCGAGGAGAGGACCACGTCGGCGCTGCCCGGTTCGCCGGCGAGCACGGGCCAGGTGTGCAGGTTGGCGCAGGTCGCGACGGAGGGCTTGGCCCACTCGGGCGGGTCGGTCATCGAGAGGAATGATCCGGCGCTGAGGCCCAGCAGGAGGTGGGCCGCGACCAGGGAGCGCGGCAGGGCCGCGTCGCGGTCGGCGCCGTCGGCCCGCTCGGCGCCTTCAGCGCCCGGCGTCCAGTCGCTCGTGTTCTCGACCACCACCGTGAGCTTGAACGCCCGGTACGGGACGTCGAGTTGCTCGGCGCGCAGCCGCAGCACGCCGTCGGCCCGCTCGGTGCGCCGGACCAGCCGGCCCACCTCCCGGCCGTCGGGGCCGAGGACGGGTTCGGTCTCCTCGCGGGCGGGCCGGACGAAGGGCAGGGAGACCTCGCCCTCCTCCAACTCGGCTACCGGAACGGCCATTTCGACCCGCTCCTCGGTTCCCTCGTCCCAGGGGACGAGGACCCGGTCGGGCAGGTGCAGCTCGGGCACGGCCGCGAACGAGCCGTCCGCGCGGGCTTCTTCGACCGTACGCCGCTGCGCGTGCAGGAAGCGCAGCTCGACGGCGAGGGTGGCCGCACCGCGCGGTTCCATCACCAGCTCGGTGCGCTGGAAGGAGTGCTCGTCGTGCGCCGGCCCCCACGCGGGCGGGACCAGGACGCCGAACTGCCAGCGCAGCCGGTTCTTCGCCGCCGAGGCCCGGTACGGGTAGAGCACGTAGCCCTCGAAGAGGACGGCGTCGGCGACCTGGCGGGCTACGGCGAAGCGCGATTCGGGCAGGGCCGTCGTGGTCATGGCGCCGTCCTCTCGGCGGCCCGCGGCAGTACGGCGCCGGCCCAGGCGGGGTCCGGGGGCGGCGGCTCCGCCGCAACCGCCGCGTCCAGCAGGGCCCGTACGGTCGCCTCCCAGGAGGCGAGCGCGTGGCGGGAGCGGTAGGCGAGCAGGTCGGCCATGGTGTCGCGGGGCAAGCGCAGCCAGCCGCAGCCCGGGAAGTGCTGCTCGACCATCTCCCGCCACACCTCGGCGGGCATCCGGAACGGGGCTTCGCGGTCCCAGGGCACGGGCTCGACCTGGAAGCCCCCGGCGCCGGTGAAGGCCGTGCCGGAGAACAGCATCAGCAGGGGTGCCTCGCCGTCCTCGAGGGCACTGAGGTAGCGGCCGGCGGCGATGTCCATGTCGTACGTGCACGGCACGACGATGTCGGTCTCGGTCTCCCCGGTGAAGCTGGGGACCATCACCGCGACCTGGGCGAACTGGAGGGGCTGCAGGGTGGTTCCCCAGCGGGCCCGCTCGCCGAACAGGTCGTGGAGGGCCGCCGCCTCGCCGGTGCCGTAGCTGCGCCGCGCCGGCTCGATGCGGATCTGACAGCGCAGTGCGAGGGCGTGGACACGCTTGTCGGACGCCGTGGTGATGCGCAGCCGGAACACGAGGGTGGGGCCGGCCGCGTACGGGTCGGCGCGCACTCCGGTGCAGGTGAAGGTGAAGTCGGTCATGGCCGCCCCTCCCCCGCCGCGGCGGGGACCTTGGCCCGGCGCTCGACCTGTTCGAAGAAGGTCTTCAGCGCGGCGCGCGCCTCCGCTCCGCCGTCGAAGCCCTGCCACAGCAGCCGCATCCGCCCCACCAGCTCGTAGCAGATGTCGATGGGCACGAGGTAGCACTCGGTGCGGCCCTCGGCCCGGCGCAGCAGCAGCGCCTCCACGTCGGGTTCGAGCAGCGCGGCGAGCGCCCCGCCGCCGAGTACGTGCTGCCAGGTGGCCGGGTCCAGTTCGCTCTCGGTTGCGCCGGCCGGGCTCGGGTAGAGCGCGACCAGCCGGTCGAGGGCGGCGTTGCGGAAGAAGAAGGCGACGCCGACCGGGATCTGCAGCTGCTCCCAGGCGCCCTCTTCGAGGAGGTGCTCCGGGTCGGTGAGGTAGCGGTCGGGGACGGCGCGGAAGCGCCCGGTGGCGGCGCCGGGCCGGTCGAACAGGAGCGCGCACGCGGTGCAGGCGCAGACGAGTGCCCGCTTCTCGACCTCCACCAGGTGGCGGTGGCCGTCCTCGGACACGGCCACCCCGCACAGTTCGCAGCGCTCGGGCCGGGGCGGCCGGGGCCCGGTGAACCGGCGCAGGCCGCGCGGGCCGCGCAGCCCGGCGGCGCCGGCCGGACCGGCCGGACCGGCGGAGCCCGTGCGCGGCTCCGCCGGTGCCCAGGGGTGCCGCGCGCTCACCGGGCCCGTGCCGGGGCCTGCGGGCGGGTGCCGATCTGGAGCAGCGGCAGCGGCGCCTCGGCCGGTTCCAGTTCCACCGCGGTCACCTCGGGGGCGAAGCAGGCCAGGGCGTCCTCGACGCCCTGCGGGACCGCGTCGCCGGCGGACCCGCAGCCGCAGCCGCCGCCCGGCGCGGACCGCAGCCGCAGGACGCCGGTGGCCTCGTCGAAGCCGGCCAGCGACACGGGGTCCCGTACGGTGTCCAGGGCGCGGGCGATCCGGGTGTGGACGTCCTCGGGGTGCAGGTCGTGCAGGGCCAGCAGGCTCGCGACGAGCTCGTCGCCCAGCAGCCCGCCGAGGCGCTCCACGCCGAGCCGCTCCACGATCCGGGCGAGCCCGGCCCCGTAGAAGTCCATGAGGACGCGCACCAGTTCCTCGGCCGCGGCGCAGGCCTCGCGGTCCCCGGTGGCGGCCAGCCGGTCGAGGACCTCGTCCACCCGCCGTCCCGCCTCGCGGGCGTCGGTCGCAGCCGCGCTCATCCGCCCAGTCCGCTCAGGCCGGTGGGCACGTGCATCTGCTTCACGGTCTTGCCGCCGCCGACGTACATGTGGACGCCGCAGGGCAGGCAGGGGTCGAAGCTGCGCACGGCGCGCATGATGTCGATGCCCTTGAAGTTCTCCGGGGAGTTCTCCTCGAAGATCGGGGTGTTCTGGACGGCGTCCTCGTACGGTCCGGGGGTGCCGAAGGTGTCGCGGGTGCTGGCGTTCCAGGGGGTCGGCGGGTACGGGTGGTAGTTGGCGATCTTGCCGTCGCGGATCACCATGTGGTGCGAGAGCACGCCGCGGACTGCCTCGGTGAAGCCGACTCCGATGGACTCGTCCGGGACCTCGAACTTCTCCCAGGTCTGGGTGCGTCCGGCGCGGACCTCGGCCAGGCCCTTCTCGGCGCAGTGCAGGGCGATGGCGGCCGCGTACGCCTGGAAGTACGTGCGGGCGCGGTTGCGCTCCAGCGCGTTGCTCCACTGCGGGATCTTCCACTCGAAGCGCGTCTCGGGCTTGGTCATGGTGCGCGGCAGGTTGATGATCACGCTGTTGCCGGTGGCCTTGACGTAGCCGACGTCGACGAGGCCGGACAGGGCGGTGGACCACAGGCGCGCGATCGGGCCGCCGCCGGTGTCGAGGGCGAGGTGGTCCTTGCCGTCGAACCAGCGCGGGGACATCACCCAGCTGTACTTGTCGTCGAAGTTGCGCTTCTGCGGGGCGGGGATGGTGTGCTGGTTCCACGGGTGGCGGGCGTCGACGGGGTTGCCGAGCGGGTCGTGGGTGACGAACTTCTCCTGGCCCGCCCAGTCGTCGTAGTACGAGCTGCCCAGCAGGATCCGGATGCCGAGGTTGATCTCGGTGAGGTCGTTGGTGACGAGTTTGCCGTCCACGATCACACCGGGGGTGACGAACATCTTCCGTCCCCAGTCGGTCATGTTGGCGTACGTGAAGTCGCAGTACTCGGGGTCGTTGAGCGCGCCCCAGCAGCCCAGCAGGACGCGCCGGCGGCCGACCTCCTCGTACCCGGGCAGGGCCTCGTAGAAGAAGTCGAAGAGGTCGTCGTGGAGCGGGACGACCTTCTTCATGAACTCCACGTACCGCATGAGGCGGCTCATGTAGTCCGTGAAGAGCTGGACGGAGGCGATGGTGCCGACACCGCCCGGGTAGAGGGTGGAGGGGTGCACGTGGCGGCCCTCCATCAGGCAGAACATCTCGCGCGTGTAGCGGCTGACCTGGAGGGCCTCGCGGTAGAACTCGCCCTCGATGGGGTTGAGCGAGCGCATGATGTCGGCGATGGTGCGGTAGCCGTGGTCGCCGGCGTGCGGGGCCTCGGTGCGTTCGGCGAGCTCGAGGACGCCCGGGTTGGTCTCGCGGACCATCTTCTCGCAGTAGTCGACCCCGACCAGGTTCTCCTGGAAGATGTTGTGGTCGAACATGTACTCCGCCGACTCGCCGAGGTTGATGATCCACTCGGCGAGGTGGGGCGGCTTCACTCCGTACGCCATGTTCTGCGTGTAGACGGAGCAGGTGGCGTGGTTGTCGCCGCAGATCCCGCAGATGCGGCTGGTGATGAAGTGCGCGTCGCGGGGGTCCTTGCCGCGCATGAAGACGCTGTAGCCGCGGAAGACCGACGAGGTGCTGTAGCACTCCGCGACCTTCTTCTGCTTGAAGTCGATCTTCGTGTGGATGCCGAGACTGCCCACGATCCGGGTGATCGGATCCCAGGCCATCTCCACCAGGCCGCTGCCGTCACCGGCCGCCTTCGTCTTCGGTGTCATCTTGTCTGCCGTGACCCTTCTTGGAGGCGGGAGCTGGAGGTTCTTGGAGGCGGAGGGGTGGGACGGGAGCGGGACGGACGCGGGGTCGCGGGCGGGGTCACCAGGGCTTGCGGTAGCCGGTGGTCAGCTGCCGCCCCCGGTGGCGCCACTTCGGCTCCTGGTCCACCGTGTGCTCGGTGATCGCCCTGAGCTTGCGGATCACCGTGCCGTAGACCCCGCTCGCGGTGGCGGACACCTTCGAGCCCGGAGGCTCGTCCATGAACGGCATGAACTTGTCGGGGAAGCCCGGCATGGTGCAGGCGATGCAGATGCCGCCGACGTTGGGGCAGCCGCCGATGCCGTTCATCCAGCCGCGCTTGGGGACGTTGCACTTGACGACCGGGCCCCAGCAGCCGAGTTTGACCAGGCACTTGGGCGAGTCGTAGGTCTGGGCGAACTGGCCCTGCTCGTAGTAGCCGGCCCGGTCGCAGCCCTCGTGCACGGTGGCGCCGAACAGCCAGGTGGGGCGCAGCTTGTCGTCCAGCGGGATCATCGGCGCGGAGCCGGCCGCCTGGTAGAGCAGGTAGGTGAGGGTCTCCGAGAAGTTGTCCGGCTGGATCGGGCAGCCCGGGACGCACACGATCGGGATGCCGGCCTTCGAGGTCCAGTCCCAGCCGAGGTAGTCGGGCACGCCCATGGCGCCGGTGGGGTTGCCCTCCATCGCGTGGATGCCGCCGTACGTGGCGCAGGTGCCGATCGCGACCACGGCGAGGGCCTTGGGCGCGAGGCGGTCGATCCACTCGCTGGTGGTGATGGGCTGGCCGGTCTCCGGGTCGTCGCCGAAGCCGCACCAGTAGCCCTCGGGCTTGATCTTCTCGTTGGGGATCGAGCCTTCGACGACGAGCACGAAGGGGTCGATCTCCCCGCGCTCCCCCTTGAAGAACCATTCGATGAACGTGTCGGCGCCGCCGACCGGTCCGCATTCGAAATCGATCAGCGGCCAGTGCACGGCGATCTTGGGCAGGCCCGGCAGGACGCCCATGACGATCTCTTCGATGCTGGGCTGCATCGCTGCCGTCAGGGACACCGAGTCGCCGTCGCAGCTCAGTCCGGCGTTGATCCAGAGGATGTGGATCGTGGGGTCCTCTACTGCCGTGCTCGGCGTTGCTGCATCCATGAGGATCGCTCCTTGGGGAGGGATGCGGGGAGGGTGGGTGGGGCGGGGACGGGGACGGCGGACGGGCGGGTGCTCCGCGCCGGCCTCACCCTTCTTGCTAGCAGCCGGCCGGGCCCGGTGCCCTGTCTTGTTCGGCCGGTCCAGTGACCGCGGGCCGCCGGGAGGGCAGGGGCGCGGTGCGCCGTCCGGGTACGGTCCGCTCCAGGTGGGCCGGGGTGCGGTCCGGGCGTTCCTTGCGTACGAAGGCGCGGCGCAGGGCGTGGTACGGGGCCTGCGGGTCGAAGAACGTCTCCCGCATCCGCGCCAGCTCGGCCTCCCGGTAGGCGGCGAGGGGCCTGACGCTCTCGTCCGCGTCGCGGCGGGCCTTCTTGCCGGCGATCCGGGACCGGATGGCGGGCGAGTCCGCCACCCGGACGGCGAGCCGGGCGGTCTCGTCCGCGAAGGCCTGTGGGCCGCAGTCGATCGTGCGGTCGACCAGCCCGAGCCGCCGGGCGGCTTCGGCGCTGAGGGGCAGGGCATCGGCGGTGAGGCGTTCGGCGACGCCGGTCCCGGTCCGGCGGGGCAGCGTGTAGGTCCAGTACTCGGATCCGTGCAGGCCCATCAGCCGGTAGTGCGGGTTCAGCACCACGCCGGTACGGCACCAGACCTCGTCGGCGGCGAGCGCGAGCATGGCCCCGCCGGCGGCCGCGTTGCCGCCGAGGGCGGCCACGACGAACCGGTCGGTGGTGGTCAGGACGGCTTCCACGAGATCGTCCATGGCGTTGATGTTGGCCCAGGACTCCTCGGCGGGGTCCGCGGCCGCCTCGATGACGCCCAGGTGGATGCCGTTGGAGAAGAAGTCGCGGCCGCCGCCGAGGACGAGGGCGGAGACGGGGCGGGTGCAGGCCTCCCGGTAGGCGGCGAGCAGGCGCCGGCACTGCGAGGTGCTCATCGCGCCGCCGGGGAAGGAGAACGTGAGGAAGCCGGCCCCGCCCTGCTCCCGGTAACTGATGTCGGACCAGGTGCGCGGGCCCTCTTCGGCGTACGGCGGCGCGGGGAGTTCGGGGAGCGGCGGCAGCCGGTCGCCGAGGGCCAGGGTGGCGGGGAGTTTGACGGGGGCCGGCTCTCCCGCCGTGCGCCGGGCGCGGAGCTCGGGGATCCAGACGGCTCCGTCCGCGGTCGCCCGGCAGATCGCGCCCGCCCGGGTGGCGAGCAGCTCCCCGGGGCGGCCGCGCAGCTGGTCCTCGGGGTGCCCGCCGTGCAGGAACCACTGGCCGCCGAGTAGTTCGTCGAGTACGCCGGGCTGGGAGTCGGCGGCGCGCAGCGTGCGCACGACGCTCTGCGTGGAGTCGTTGTGCCAGTCGATCCGGCGCAGTTCCTGGCGCAGGTAGGGCCGGGCGCTGCCCGATTCCTGCCGCTGCGGGACGTGGGTGCCCGAGGCGAAGCGGTCGACGGCCGCCAGCACGGCGGTCAGGGCGGCGTCGGCGATCTCACCGCGGTACGCGTCGCTCTTGCCGACGGGCGGCAGCGGGCACTCCGCGGTGGCCCAGATGTCGCCCGCGTCCATCTCCTCGCCGGCCTGCAGGACGGTGACGCCCCAGTGGGTCGCGCCCTCGGTGATGGCCCAGTCGAGCGAGGAGGGGCCGCGGTCGCCGACGGGTCCCGGGTGGACGATCAGGCAGGTGTGGGCGGACCAGACCTCCCGGGGGATGGCCGTCTTCAGCATCGGCGCGAGCACGAGGTCCGGCCGGTGGCGCTCGACGGCTTCGGCGAGGGAGACGCCGGGCAGGGCGAGCTCGACCGCCACACTGTGCCCGCGGTCCCTCAGCTCAGCGTGCACACGCTGGGTGAGACTGTTGAACGCGCTGGCGGCGAGCAGGATGTGCACGTGATCTCCCAAGCGTCCGGCCCCCGGCGATCTGCGGCCGGAACAGGTACGGCCGCTGAAGATCGTCGACCAGGGGCGTGCACAGACCGGCCCGACGTACGGGGGTGTCACTCGGAAGGGGGCGCCCGGGCCGCCACCTGGTGGATACCCGACGTACGCCGGACGGTGGCCCGGCGGTGTGACCGACCGGTCCCGGCGGTGGTGCACCACCGCTTGGCCGGAACTGGACCCCCGCGAGATCGCCGGCCCTACGATCTACTCATGAGTAACTTAAGCGAAGCGCGGGACGAGACGGGCGCGGGAACGGCGGTGGCCGAGGCGGCGCCCCGTCCCTCCAAGCCGGTCACCTTCGTCCTGGTCCACGGGTCGGGCAGCAACGCGTACGCCTGGTCCCCCGTACTGACCGAGTTGGGGCTGCGCGGGCGGCGCGCGGTCGCGGTCGATCTGCCCGGGCACGGCCCCGGCGCCTACTTCCCGCTCTCGTACCAGGCTCCGCAGGACCTCGAGCGGCTGCGTACGGAGCCCTCTCCCCTCGCCGGGAGGACGCTGGCCGACTCCGCCGAGCACGTGGCCGCGGTGGTGCGGCGGGCGCACCGCAACGGCCCGGTCGTCCTGGCCGGCCAGAGCCTGGGCGGGGTGACCCTCAACGCCGTGGCCAACCTGGTGCCGGAGCTGATCTCGCACCTCGTGTACGTCTCGGCCTTCTGCCCCACGAAGCGGGCCTCGGTGGTGGAGCTGATGAGCACCCCGGAGGCGGCCACGAGCTCCATGTACAAGATGACCCCCGTTCCCACGCCCCCGGAGCTGGGGGTCACCCGGGTCAACTGGCGGACCGGTGACCCGGCATTCATCCGGGTCGCCAAGGAGGCGCTGGCCGCCGACTACTCCGACACCGAGGTCCGGACCCTGCTCAACATCCTCGAGCCCGACGAGTCGGCCGCGATCGGGGTCTCCGACGCCCGGGGCCTGCCGCAGCAGTGGGGCCGGGTCCCGCGCACGTTCCTTCGGTTCACCGAGGACCGGACGATCCCGCCGGCGCTCCAGGACCTGATGATCCGGGAGGCCGACGAGACGACCCCGCGCAACCGCTTCCGCGTACGGTCCCTGGCCGCCCCGCACATCGGCCCGCGCGACCCCGCGGTGCTGGCGGACGAACTGGAGCAGGTGGCCCGGCTCTGCCACTGAGCCGGCGGCGAGGATCAGGCGACCGGCGCGAGCCTCAGGTGCTGCGGCGGGCGTGTCAGGTGTGCGGAGAGGTCGGGGAGGGGCGGCGCCTCCCCGGCCGTGAACCAGAGCAGGACGTCCTCGCCGGTGCGCACGGGCAGCGCGGGGAAGGTGTTCCGGGCGTGCTCCGTGCGGTGGACCGCCGTCGGAGCGGGGCCGGCGGCGGCCAGCCGGGGGCGCAGGCTCTGCTCGAAGTGGGCGGCGAAGGACGGGGTTGCCGGGTGGCAGATGGTCACCGTGACCTGGCCGGCGCCGGCCGGGGCGGGGAAGCCCGGACCGCGCAGCAGCAGGACGTCGTCCGAGTCGGCCATGGTCGCGTTGGCCCGGTCGCGGTGCTCCTGCCAGACGGGGCCCTCGTAGAAGGCGCGCAGCGAGCGGACGCGCCGCTCCATGTCCGGGAAGGCGCGCAGCCAGACGAAACGGTCCGGGTCGTCCAGGTCCCGGAAACGTCCGCCGACGGTGATGCCCGCCGCTTCCTGCCCGGTGACGAACTCCCGCTCGAAGAGCGCGATCAGGGTGTCCCGGGCGCCGGGGTGCAAGGTGTACTGCCTGAGTTCGACGATCATTGCCGCAGGCTAGGACCGGTCCACTGACACCTCCTGTCAGTGGACCGGGTTCCGTGGCCGCCGCCTCGTCAGCAGCCCGGGGCCCCAGTGCCGCCGCGCTGGGGCAGGCTCAGGTTGGGGGCGGAACTCGGCCAGGTGAGGGTGACCGTCTTCGTCGTCCCGTCCGGGTTGAGCTGGACGATGGGAGCGGGCTTGCCGACCGGGTTGCCGTCGGCGCCGAACGAGAGCCAGCCGCTCGCCCCCGGGAGCATCTGCGCGCAGTAGAACTGGTGCAGGATGCCGGTCTCCAGCCCCGGGTTCTTCAGGCCCGCCTCGTCGTGGCGGGCCGCGCTGATCGCGGCGACGGCGGCGTCGTGCGTGAGCATCGCCTGGCCGCTGGCCAGGTCCGCCGGGTCGAAGGCCAGGGGTGCCGTGCCGGACTGCGTGGTGGCCAGGGGCTGCTTCGTGCACGGGTCGGGGCGCCCTGTGAACGCCGACCAGAACTGGTCGTAGTTGCGCTTGGCGTCCGATCCGGGGCATTCGGTGCCCCACTCGTCCGGACTGGCCAGGCCCGTGTACGCGACCGTCACCCGGCCGGAGGCGACGCCCTTGAGGACGGCGTCGTCGCGGATGGCCTCGGAGGCGTCGTCCCCGACCAGGATGCGCAGCTGCGGGATGCCGCAGGGCGCGCCCTGCACCCAGTTCTGCACGAACGCCCCGAGGTCGCGGCCGCGTCCGGCGAAGTACACGACGGACGGTGCGGCCTGGCACAGGTTGGCGTGCATCAGGTTGAACTGCTGGATCAGGTAGTCCTGGCGGCCCGCGCCGCTCGGGAGGCTGCGGGGCGAGGTGTACGGGAGCACCGTCACCGTGCGGTCCGGCGCCTGGAAGCGCGTCTTGGCCTCCGCCGCCAGCGTGGCCGTGTAGTCGTCGTCGGCGACGCTGTCGGCCACCACGGCGAGCGAGGTCACGGCCGGGCGCAGCCCCGACACGTACTGGTTGGCCGCGATCACGGAGTCGGAGTTGGTGGGCGAGACCCGGAACAGGTCGGGGATCGTCCGCTTGCCGGCCGGGTCCGCGGGGTCCAGGTTCATCGAATTGCCGGTCACCGTCGAGCCGATGACGGGGATGTGCAGCCGGGCGGAGATGGCCGCGGCGGCCTGCCGGGTCTGCTCGGTGCTCTGGCCCAGGCCGACGACCGCCGAGATGTGCTCGGCCGCGGCGTTCTTCTTGACGCTGGCGACCGCCTGCTGCCAGGACCCGTACTGGCTGCCCATGTTGGCCAAGTACAGCTTCACGCCGGGTGTACTGCCGTACGCGGCCGTGTTGTTGGCACGCCATACGGCGGCTATCGCGCCCTCGATGTTGTGGTAGAGCGATTCGTAGGTCAGCGTGTCCACGTCTTCGACGGGCGAGAGGTTCAGCATCAGCACCACGCTGGTGGAGTTCCCCTGCACCGCCTCGTTGGCGGTGCGGATCGTGTCCTCCAGCTTGCGCATGCGCGCGGGTTCGCCCTTGGTGAAGGGCGTGCTGTCGAGGTTCACGCCGACGCACGCCAACGGCGTGCCGGCGGCGGTCATTCCGGGACCGCACGACAGCGCGGGCGGGAACAGCACGCCGTAGCCCCATGTGCCGCCGAACACGGCACCGGCCAGGAGCAGGAGGGCGGCCGTCAGCGAGAGCACGGGATGGCGGCGCAGCCGGCCGAGCCGTGGGTTGCGTACACCTGCGGGCATGAGGACTCCTTGCGGTGCGCCCGCGCCACGCCGGCGGCGTGGCGCGGAGGGGTCAGGCGAACAGCGCGCCCGCCTGCTGGAGGGCGCTGACGTCGAGCAGACGGGAGTTGTGCGCGAGCCGTTCGAAGCCCTCTTCGATTTGGGCGTCCCAGCGACGGCTGCGCTCGGTGAGGGGGTCGTTGTACAGCCACAGCAGGGCCAGCAGCTTGGCCGTGGCGACCGCCACGACGTCCCGGCCGGTCTGCTCGATCCCGGCGAGGAGCAGCGCGTACGACTCCGGCGCGGGCAGCTCGTGGACCAGACGGCACGGCGCCGACGCCAGGTAGTCCAGAAGGCGCACCCATGCGCGGTGGTCCCGGTCGAACCGGTCGGCGAGCGCCTCGGCCACGGGGGCGAACTTGCCCAGGGCCAGGTCGTAGAAGAGCTGCTGTTCCTCGCGTGCGGAGCCCGAGCCGTTGTGGGCGGCGGCGAGGGAGGCCAGGGCCCGGGCCTGGCGGGTGAACACGTCGTGCCACGGGTCGGCGGGCCGCTCCCCCTCCGCTGCCGCGGCGGGATCTGCGGCAGGGGCGGCGGCCGAGAGGGCGGTGAGCGCGCAGCGGCTGAGCCAGGGATGCAGTACGGGGGGCCCGTCCGCATCGCCCCAGCCGACCTCCCGGATCCGGGAGGGGCGGTGGAAGAAGGTGCTGACCCACAGGTGGCGGCGTAACAGCTCGAGGCTGCGCGGCAGGTCCGCCATGTCCGGCGGCACGCGGGGGTCGTCGGCGGTGCGCATGTCGGCCAGGTAGGCGGCCGCCAGGAGGACGGGCGGCGGGTTGGTCCCACCCGGGGCGGGTGCGGCGAGCCCCTCGGGCAGGGCGGTCTCCAGGGCCCGCGACCACAGCGGTCTTCCGCTCGCGTCGAGCGCGGCGGGCAGGGGTCTTTCCGGTACGCCGCTCTCCGCGTCCGGCGGTGTGCTCTCGCGCTGCTCCTGCAGGGCGATGGCCGCGCCCCAGTGGCCGCCGGTGAGGGCGTGGACGACGGACGCCGGAACGGGTGCGGCGAGGAGCGCGGCGTCGTCGGTGAGGTACGAGACCCGCTCCTGCGACATCGGATCGAGCCAGACGGGATACCAGTAGTGCGCCGCCGAGGCGGGGTCCGGTCCGGCGCCGGCCTCGTCCTGCCGGGTCCAGCGCGTCCGGGTGGCCCGGCTGAGGAGGGGGACGCGGCGCTGCGGGGTGTCCGGCAGCGGGGTGGTGCGCCAGGGCTCGCACCAGCGGGTGGTCCACTCCGGCTGCCACTGGTCGCAGGCGGCGAGGACGACGAGCGGGTCGGCTGCCGACCCGGAGCCCGGCTCGTTCTGCTCGTTGCGTATGCGGGCCGCGACGAGTGCGGCGAGGAACCGGCGGCCGGCCGGGGTCTGGGCGCCGTCCACGAAGAGGACCCACGCGTGGTCGTGCCGGGCGGCCCGCCCGGCGTATTCCTCCGGCAGCTCGCAGGAGCACTCGGACCGCAGCGCCGGGTGCCGTTCCGCCTGGTCCCTGGCGTCGGCGAGGAACGCGGCCAGCAGCGGCCCGACCGCTGCCGACCGGGAGGCGGAACTCAGTCTGATCAGCGCGTCGAGGGAGCCCGCGGCCTCGGCCTCCGGGATGCCGACGTGCCAGCGCAGTGCATCGCGCAGGCCCCAGCGCGCGGTGCTCTGCAGCAGCGATCCGATCACCGGCCGGGCCCGTTCCCGTACGGTCGTGGCCACTTCGCGCGCCTGCCCCTGCACCAGCGGGCTGAGCGCCCCGGTGACCACGACGTCGACCGTGGCGTCCACGGCCTCCTCCAGCCGGACGGCGAACCGGCCGCGGCGGGTGTTGCGCGTGTACTGGTGGATCAGGCCTTTGATCTGGTCCGTTGCCCGGGAGCGGTCCGCCTCGAGGTTCTCGTTGAGGGCCAGCAGCCCGAGGGCGAACCGGTGGAAGACGGGGCTGCGGCGCAGCGTGTCCCAGCCGCGCATCATCTGGAAGGCCACCAGGGCGGCGGCGGACACCGGGTCGAGCGGGTTCTCGTGGAAATCGAGGTGGGCGTGGACCACCGTGGAGCCGCACCCCTGGGACAGGGAGCGGAGCATGGTGGTCTTGCCCGACTGCCGGGGCCCGAGCAGCGCCACCACGGGCTGCCGCTGGTCCGGATACCGCCAGATCATGTGCCGAAGAAAAGCGTCGGTCCCCTCCGCATGGCCGAGCTCCGCCGTTGCGCTCACCATTCCCCCGCCCCCCAACCGAAAGTGCGACGCACGCGCCGACGGAACGGAAGGTAACACCAGGAGGACGCGGAGCGACGGTGAATACCGCGGATCACCCTCCCGGAATTCCGGGACCGGACCCGGATCTTGTGGCGATCCTGCGGTCGATCTTCAACGGATATTCTGCGTCCATGCAGGCGGAGCCAGAACGCCTGGAAAGCAGAAGCAACACCCGACGTGCCGGGCCGCACC
This sequence comes from Streptomyces sp. NPDC031132, assembly GCF_055570595.1. Classification (NCBI taxonomy): domain Bacteria; kingdom Bacillati; phylum Actinomycetota; class Actinomycetes; order Kitasatosporales; family Streptomycetaceae; genus Streptomyces; species Streptomyces sp. NPDC031132. The sequence continues at coordinate 193,237 of NZ_JBVIGX010000007.1, read as the reverse complement.
GCGCGCGGCAGGAGATGGAGTCCCGATGGACGTGCAGCACTTCGAGCGGATCACCGCATTCATCGAGGCGCGCCTCACCCCGCTGTTCGACGAGGCCACCGGCAGCGAGCGCGGCTTCGCGATGGACGACACCTCCCGCGCGCTGCGCGCACTGCGCAACGCGGTGCTGGAGGCCTCGGCGGTCAAGGGGCTCCTCGAGAAGCGGGCGGAGGCCGAGCCGGCGCTGCGCCGGGTCATCGACCAGTCGGTGGAGCACCACTGGGACGTGCTGCGCGGGATCGCCCGCCAGTGGGAGGACCACACCGACTTCGTGCGCGAGTTCAAGCGCCACGCCTGGGAGCTCGACGAGGCCCTGGCCGCTCCGGCCGCCGCCACGGAGGGCTGAGCCCCGCCGGGTGCCCCCCTGCCGTCCGCGTCCGCGGGCCGGGGCGGCACCCGGCGCGGGTCCGCCGCCCCCGGAGTGACAATGGGGGTGTCAATCGCTGCCGAGCCGGCAGGAGACGAAGATGAACGGCTCGGTCCCCATCGGACGTGTCGTCGGGGTGCCGCTGCGCATGCACTGGAGCGTGCCGCTGCTGGTGGTGCTCTTCGCGTACGGGCTCGGCCGCCAGACCCTCCCCGTGTGGACTCCGGGGCGCTCGAACGCCGTCTACACCGCTGCCAGTGTCGTGGGCGCCCTGCTGCTCATGGGCAGCCTGCTGCTGCACGAGACGGCGCACGCCGCGACCGCCCGCAGGAAGAAGATCTCCGTCGAGGACGTCACCCTGTGGGCGCTGGGCGGGATGACCAGGATGGGCCGGCCGCAGACCGCCGCGGCGGCCTTCGTGGTGGCGGTGAGCGGGCCGCTCATCAGTCTGGTGCTCGGCGGCGCCGCCCTCGGCGCTGGGATCGGGCTGCACGCCCTGCTCGGCTGGGCGGTGCCCGCAGCCGTCCTGGTGTGGCTCGGCTGGACGAACCTGTTCCTCGGCGTCTTCAACCTGCTGCCGGCCGCGCCGCTCGACGGCGGGCGGGTGCTGCAGGCGCTGCTGTGGTGGCGTACGGGCGACAGGGAGCGGGCGGAGCGGGCGGCCTCGCGCAGCGGGCAGGTCATGGGCCTGCTGCTGACGGCCGTGGGCTGGGTCTCCTTCCTGCGCGGGTCGTCGAGCGGGCTGTGGCTGGTCTTCATCGGGCTCTTCATCGCGTTCGTCGCGGGCGCCGAGCGCCAGCGCTCCGTGCTGCGTACGGGGCTGCAGGGCGTGCGCGTGGCCGATGCCATGTCCAGCCCGGTGGCGGCCGGCGCCGACTGGCTGAGCGTGCGGCAGTTCATCGACGAGGTGGCCGTGGAATCCCGGCATTCCACACTGCCGCTGCTCGATTTCGACGGCCGCCCCAGCGGGGTGGTGCACGTGCGCGGGCTGGCCCGGATCCAAGATGCGCAGCGGGACGCGTTGCGCGCCCGTGACGTCGCGACCCCGCTGGCGCAGTGCGCGGTCGCCGCCCCGGACGATCTGCTGGTCGAGACCCTGGACGGGCTGCGCCCGGGGACCGGGCTGCCGGTCCTGGTGGTGGACGGGGGCCGGCTGGTGGGGATCGTCACCGCGAAGGACATCAGCCGGCTCGTGCAGCGGCAGACCCTGCGCGGCGGCCGGGAGCCCGAGTGACGGTGGGCCCCGCGGGCGGCGGCGCCGACGGTCCGGCTCCGAGGGCGGCTTCGGGTGCGGGGCGCGACAATGGGGGTGCGATGACGTACATAGCCGTGAGCGCGTTGAGCCATGCCGGGCTGGTGCGGGACCACAACGAGGACAGCCTCGTCGTCGGGCCGTGGACGCTGTGCGCCGGTGTGACCCGCAATCCGCAGACCCTCGTGTTCCCGATGGGCTCGCCGCTCGTCGTGGCGGTCGCCGACGGGATCGGCGGACAGCCGGCGGGCGAGGTGGCGAGCGCGCTGGTCGCACGCCAACTCGCGATGCTCGGGCCCTCCTTGGACAGCGAGGGAGCCGTCCGCGAGGCGCTCGTCCTGTGCAACCAGGCGGTGTACGCGGCCGCCGACAGCGATCCGCAGCTGGCCACGATGGGCACCACGGTCGCGGGCGCCGTCATACTGGAGGACTCGCTGATCTCCTTCAACGTCGGCGACAGCAGGGTGTTCGACGCCACCGCGGAGGAGCTCCGGCAGCTGAGCGTGGACGACAATCCGCCGCTGGAACCGGGGCAGCGCACCACGTCCCTGCTGACCCAGGCGCTCGGCGGCGCCCGCCGGCGCAGCGCGATCACGCCCCACGTCTCGACGGAGCCGCTGTCCGCAGGAGCCCGCTACCTGGTGTGCTCGGACGGGCTGACGGACCCGGTGCCGCCCGAGGAGCTCGACGAGCTGCTGCGGGTGCACGACGACGGCAAGGCCGCGTTCGAGCTGTGGAAGGCCGCCATCGACGCCGGCGGCCCCGACAACATCACGCTCGCGCTGGTCAGGATCGGCGCATAGCGACCCGTGCGGGCCGGCGGGCGGGGGTTACGGCCGGCGGCGGGGCTTGCCGCCCTTGCTGCTCTTGCCGCCCTTGGCCCCGCCCTTCGCTCCGCCGGAGCCACCGGAGGCGCCGCGCGGGTTCTTGCCGCCCGACTTCCCGGCCGTGGGCTTGCGCCCCGCGCCGGCCGCTTCGGGGCGCTTGCGCTGCTTCGGCTGCGGCGGGGTCGGGCCGCCGCGGCCGCGCGTGCTGTTGACGGTCCGGCCGCGCACGATCCCGATGAACTCCTCGACCAGGTCGGTGGGTTCGCCGTCCGGGAACGACAGTGCGACCCGGGACTCGGGGGCGTCCGTGACCGTCCGGTACGTGAGGTCCTTGCGGTGGTGCAGCCGCGCGAGGGACTGCGGGACGACGAGGACGCCGATCCCGGCCGCCACCAGCTCGATCGCGTCCGCCGTCGTGGCGGGGCGCTCGAGCGCGGGCCGCCCGGGCAGGCTCTCCCAGTCCAGGGTGTCGTCGAGGGGGTGCAGCACGATCTCGTCGGCGAGGTCCTCCGTGGACACCTCCTCCACGGCGGCCACGATGTGGTCCTTCGGGATCACGACGACCGTGGTCTCGGTGTAGAGGGGGATCGCTGCCAGACCCGTCCGGTCGATCGGCAGCCGCACGAACCCGGCGTCGGCGTCGCTGCCCCGGAGCATGTCGGGGGCTTCGGCGGCGGACACCTGGAGGAGGGTCAGCGGAACGTCGGGCAGGCGCTCGTTCCAGATCCGCACCCACTTGCTGGGCGTCACTCCCGGGACGTACGCGAGCCGGAACGCAGGAGATGTTGAAGGAGATGCTTCCGAGCCTGTCACCCGGCCAGATTACCGGCCGTGGTCAGAAGTAGCGCACACGCTCGATACCCTTGACCCCATGACGTCGCACAAGACCACCCAGACCATGAAGCCCGCCACCGCGGCGAAGAAGCTGGGTGTGTACCTCGAAGCCACCCCCGCTGAGTTCCAGGAGGGTGTCGTGACCCGCAGCGAGCTCAACGCGCTGCAGGCCGAGCCGCCCCAGTGGCTGCAGGATCTGCGACGCACCGGCCCGCACCCCCGGCCGGTGGTCGCGGCCAAGCTCGGCGTCTCGATCGCCGGTCTCGCGCGCGGCGGGGTCACCGAGGCCCTCACCACGGAGCAGATCGACGCGCTGAAGCAGGAGAACCCGGAGTGGCTCCAGAAGGAGCGCTCGACCCAGGCCGAGGTCCGCAAGGAAGCGGTCCGCATCAAGGAGAAGCACGCGGAGCGCGCCGAGCGGGCCAAGTAGTCCGACTCCTGACCGGCGTGCGCCGCGGGCGCCGCCGGTGCCCCGAAGTGCCCCGTCCCGGGGCAATCGGGTAAAGATCACCGGAATGCGGACGGCGCGCCGCGGGCAGAGCTGCGGAGTGATCTCGCAACTCCTCGCCAAGTTCCGGCGCCCCGGCGCACTCGTCTTCTCTGCCGACTTCGGCTCGACGTCCCGGTGGGTCGCCGGACGGTCCTGGGCCTATCCCGACGGCGGTCCGGTCAATCCGGGCGACAGCAAACTCGATCACCTGACCGACGATCCCGCCTACAGCCGCAGCGGGACCTTCCGCGCCACCCGGCGGCCGGACGGCAACTGGGACACCGGCCTGCTCACCACCGAGGGCAGCGACGAGGGGTTCCAGCTGCGCGCGGAGGACGTGCTGGAAGCCCGCGTCAGACTGCCGGAGGCGGCCGGCGCCTGGCCCGCGATCTGGACCTGGCGGGACGGCGGCCAGGAGGTCGACGTCTTCGAGTACCACCCCGACAACCCGGACCTCCTGGAACTCTCCAACCACGTCCGGGGCGGCGGATCGCACTACTTCCGCGACGCCGCCGTGCAGCCCGGCGCGTGGGTCGACCTCAAGGTCAAGTTCGGAGCGAACTCGGTCGTCTGGTGGGTGAACGGCACGCGCGCGTTCGCCGACCGCAGCGGGGTGGGCCGGCGCTGGCGGGCGTACGTCATCGTGAACCTGTCGGTGAGCGCGGGCCGCTACCACCCGGCGCCCGACCCGGCCGTCTCCGAGATGTCGTACGAGGTCTCGGACCTGCGCGTGTACCGCTCCTAGGCCGTTCTTCCGGATCACGCCTGACCCGCGTGATCCGAAGGAGACCCCCTAGCCGTGTCCCACCGCCGCCGCCAGGCGCTCTTCCAGCCGTCGGAAGTTGCGCTCCCCGACGGCGTGCCAGATCACCCGGGGCGCCAGCGGCAGATGCGCCATGATCAGGATCTGTTCCCCGGGGTCCGTGTCCTTGAGGATCATTCCGAGGACGGTGAGCAGCTTGCTCTTGGGTACGGCGGCGACGGCCGCGTCGCCGATCTCGTCCCACTCCGTCTGCGACACCAGTTCCGGGACGAGCGGCAGCGCCTCGCCTTCCTCCTGGTCGAAGTGCTCCTCCACGGCCTGCGACACCTGCTCGAGCACGGCGGCCAGCTCCTCTCCCCGGGCGCTCGCCCCGCCGGCCGTCCACGGCCCGAGCAGGGCGTCCGCCCGTGCGAGGCGGGCCGCCAGGTCGGCGTGCCGGCCCTGCATCCGCTTCCACAACTCGCCGTGCCCGGGTGCGCGTTCGGCCAGCTTGGGCCACAGCAGCCGGTCCTCGCCCTCGTGGTGGTGGTGCAGGGTGTCCAGCAGCAGCGCCTGCCGGTCGGCGACGAGCCTGACCTGCGCGCGGCTCCCGTGGCGCACCCCGCGCACCCGGCCCGCCGCCGCCCGGAACTCGCGCCGGAACATCCGGTGGACCACCACCATGTCGTGTGTGGTGATCGGTTTCCCCTGGTTCTCCATCGACGTCGACATCGCCCATGACCCCCGTCCTGGTGGGTGTACCGGGTTACAGCGTGGGCTCCGGCCGGTCCTCTCCACCAGGGGCGCACGACGGCGCTCCAGCGCCCCCGGGGAGCCCGGTCTACACCAGGGCGCTGACCCTCTGGTCGCGGAGGTCGTAGCGGGCGGCGACGACGGCCAGCTTGCCGGTGGCTATGCGGCGGGCGATGTCGGGTTCGGCGGCGAGCCGGTCGCGGGTGCGCCGGGCATGCGCGTCGATGGTGGCGGCGATACGGGCCTCGCCCTGCCGGCCGTGGTCGATGGAGGGCCGGATCTGGTCGGCCAGGTACTGGATGTGCGCGGGCAGCTGCTCGCCGGTCTCGTCGGCGTGGACGGCGGCGCCGACCGCGCCGCAGGACTGGTGGCCGAGGACCGTCACCAGCGGGATCTCCAGTTCCAGGACCCCGTACGCAATGCTGCCGAGCACGGCTTCGTCGAGCACCTCGCCCGCGGAGCGCACGGTCAGGAGGTCGCCGAGCCCCTGGTCGAAGACGAGCTCCGGGGGGACACGGGAGTCGACGCAGCCGAGGACGATCGCGAAGGGGTGCTGGGACCGGGTGAGTTGGAGCCGGACGGACGGCGACTCGTGCGGGTGCTCCTGGTGGTACGTGCGCCAGCGCCGGTTCCCGGCGGTCAGCCGGCGCAGGGCCTCCTCCGGGGAGACGGGCCTCCCCGCGGTCTCCGGCGCGGCGGGTGCGGGAGCAGGAGCGGCGGAGGCGGGGAAGGCGGAACCGAGGGTGAGGACGGATCCCACGGCCGCGGAGCCCGCCACGGCAGCGCGGAGCAGGCCGCGACGGCTGGGCGAAGGGGCGTGGGCTGTCTGCGTGTTCGAATACATCGCGGGACGGTAACCCGGGGTCCGGGCCACCCGGCCGGGCGAGGGGAGGAATGGCGGGATGCCCACCGGGATCCGGCCGAAACGAGCCGCGCCGAGATGGGCGTCTCAGCCTGTGGATGGGCCAGCCCCGACGGGGTCGGCGCACGCCCGGCGGGGACAATGGGCGCCATGCGTATTCGAGCAGTGCTCATCGATGAACTGCCCCTCCTCCAGGCCATCGAGAGGGCGGCCGGGGAATGCTTCCGCGGCATCGGCATGCCGGAGATCGCCGACGACGAACCGCTGCCGCTCGACGAACTCGCGCGCTACCAGCGGGCCGGACTGGCCTGGGTCGCGGTCACGGAGGCCGATGCTCCGCTGGCTTACCTCATCGCAGACCGCGTCGACGGCAACCTCCACGTCGAGCAGGTCTCCGTGCATCCGGACGGTGCGCGCCGCCGGATGGGCCGGGCGCTGCTGGAACATCTGGCGGTCCGGGCGGCAGCCGAGTCCATACCGGCGCTGACCCTCACCACGTTCGAGGACGTCCCCTGGAACGCCCCGTACTACGCCCGCTGCGGCTTCGAGCGGCTCGCCGACGGGGAGCTCAGCCCCGGCCTGAAGGACATCCGCGACCGCGAAGCGGAACACGGCCTGGACCGCTGGCCGCGGATCTGCATGCGCCGGGTGCTGTGAGCGCGGGACGGGGTGGAGGTCCGCGGGTGTGCGGACCTCCACCCCGTCGCGCTTGCGCCACGGACGGCGCGGTCAGACGGGGCCGCCCTTGCCGTCGAGGCGGGTGCGGCCGAACTGTTCGTCGAGGACCGACAGCCGACGCCAGTACTCGTCCTCGTCGATCTCGCCGGTGGCGAACCGGCGGCCCAGGATCGCGATCGGCGAGTTCTCGCCGTACGAGCCCCGGGTCGCGGCCCACGGTCCGCGCGGGCCGCGGCCGCCGCGCCACACCGTACGGCGCAGGACCGTGACGACGCCGAAGACGACGGCCGCCCAGATCAGCGGGACGAACAGGATCCACGGGCCGGGCCCGTCGTACGCCAGGGTGTTCATCTCGGTTCAGCTCCTCGGAAGGGGTTGTCTCGTCACTTCCGAGACTCGCCCCGGGAGGGTGCCCGGGTCGTCGTACGGCCGGCGGCAGTCCGGGTACGACCGCGGGAGTAGCCACCGCGGGAGTGGCTTCAGCCGAGCCAGCCGGGCCGGACCAGCCCCGACTCGTACGCCAGCACCACCAGCTGGGCCCGGTCCCGGGCGCCGAGCTTGATCATGGTCCGGCTGACGTGCGTCTTCGCGGTCAGCGGGCTGACCACCAGCCGGCGGGCGATCTCCTCGTTGGACAGACCGAGGCCCACCAGGGCCATCACCTCGCGCTCCCGCTCGGTCAGCCGCTCCAGCTCCGCCGCAGCCTCGGGCGCCTTCGACCGGGCCGCGAACTCCGCGATCAGCCGGCGCGTGACCCCGGGTGAGAGCAGCGCGTCGCCCGCCACGACGGCCCGTACGGCACGCAGCAGTTCCTCCGGTTCCGTGTCCTTGACCAGGAAGCCGGACGCGCCGGAGCGGATCGCCTCGAAGACGTACTCGTCGAGCTCGAAGGTGGTCAGCATGACCACCCTCACCGCGGTCAGGCCCGGGTCCCCGGTGATCGTGCCGGTGGCGGCCAAGCCGTCGAGCACCGGCATGCGGATGTCCATCAGGGCGACGTCCGGGCGCAGTTCGCGCGCCAGCCGCACGGCCTCCTCCCCGTCGGCTGCCTCGCCCGCCACCTCGATGTCCGGTTGTGCGTCGAGCAGCGCGCGGAAGCCGGCCCGTACGAGTGCCTGGTCGTCGGCGAGCAGTACGCGGATCACGGGTCCTCCTCGGTTCCCAGCGGGAGCCGGGCCAGTACCCGGAAGCCGCCGTCAGGCCGGGGTCCGGCCTCGATGGTGCCGCCCTGCCCGGCGGCCCGCTCGCGCATCCCGATCAGGCCGGTGCCGCTGCCGCCGGCGTCGCCGCCGGTGGCGGGCCCGTCGTCGTCCACGCGCAGTTCGAGCGCGCCGGGCGGCCGGGCGATGCGGATCCTGGCGGTCCGGGAGCCCGAGTGGCGCACCACGTTCGTGAGCGCCTCCTGCAGGATCCGGAACGCGGCGAGGTCCGTGCCCGGGGACAGCCCCCGGCCCGCGGCCTCGCCCTCCACCGAGACGGTGAGCCCGGCCGAGGCCGCCTGGTCGACCAGTTCGGAGAGCCGGTCGAGTCCGGGGGCCGGCGTGCGGGGTGCCTCGCCGGGGGCGCGCAGGGTGTTCAGGACCTGCCGGACCTCGCCGAGCGCCTCCTTGCTGGCCGCCTTGATGGTGGTGAGCGCCGTACGGGCCTGCTCGGGGTCCGTGTCGAGCAGGGCCAGGCCCACGCCCGCCTGCACGTTGATCACGGAGATGCTGTGGGCGAGTACGTCGTGCAGCTCGCGGGCGATCCGCAGCCGCTCCTCGTCCACCCGGCGCCGCTCGGCAGCCTTCCGCTCGGCCCGGTCCCGGGCCCACTGCTCCCGGCGTACGCGGACCACCTCGGAGGCGGCGAGTACGGCGATCGCCCAGGCGGTGACGCCGCCCTCGGTCCCCCACGGCGCCGGGCCGTCGCCGGGCGGGGGCAGCCAGCGGTACAGCCAGTGTCCGATGAGCAGATGGCCGGCCCACAGGGCTCCCACCGCGCCCCAGGCGGCATGGCGGTGTCCGGCGACGACGGCGGCGAAGCAGGCCAGGGCGACGCTGATGAAGACGGGGCCGTACGGGTATCCGCCGGCGAGGTAGGCCAGCGTGACCGCGCAGACGCCGTAGACGACGGGCACCGGGTACCGGTGCCGCAGGATCAGCAGGGCAGGGCCGAGGAGCAGCAGGAACCGGCCGATCGCGCCGACCGGCTCCCGGTCGGGCTGGAGGTGGTGGACCCAGCCGGTGGCCGCCTGCGCGAAGACGGCCACGAGCAGCGAGGACCTTCAGGGCAGCCGCCCGGCGCCCGTGCGCTCCGCCCAGTACTCCCGCCGCCGCTCCGCCATGCGGCCACGCTAGACCGCCGGGCCCGCCGGCGTCGTCCGCCGGGCGGGCCGATCGGGCGTACTCCCTGCGGAGTACGTGCGCCTCGTGCGGCCGGGCCCGGCGGCCCGGCGCCGGTCCCCGGATCGGCTACCTCGCGCGCAGGGCGTCGACGGCGATGCGGGCGGTGGCCCCGATCACGGCGTCGGCCGCGGGGAGGGTGGCCGCGGGGTTGGCGGCCCGGGTGAAGACGGCGACGGCGTAGCGGCCGCCGTCGGGGTATTCGATGACACCGACCTCGTTGCGCACGGTCGGCAGGCTGCCGGTCTTCCCGGCGACGTGGACGTCGTCGAAGGGGAATCCCGCGGCCATCCGGTGGGGCCACACCTGGAGTCCGAGCAGTCGGCGGATCGCGGCGCCGTGTTCGGGGATGCAGGCCTCGTCGCGCCACACGGCGGCGAGCAGCCGGGTCATGTCGCGGGGCGTGCTGCGGTTGCCGTGGGCCGGGTCGATGGCGCGGAGCCGGGCGATGACCTGCGGATCGGCGAGGGCCCGGGCGCCGGCGGGTCCCGCGTCCTCCCGGACGGTGGCGAAGAGCGAGCGGAAGGTGTGGACGGCGAAGGTACGGTTGAGGCCGAGCCGGGCCATGGCCTCGTTGACGCCGTCGATGCCTATGCGCGCGAGGAGCAGGTCCGCGGCGGCGTTGTCGCTGACGGCCGTCATCAGGTACGCGGCGTCGCGCAGGGACATGCGTACGGGATCCAGCATCGCGGCCAGTCCGGTGGGGCCTGCGGTGCGGTCGCCCGGCGGACACTCGACCTGTTCGGCGAGGTCCACCCGGCCGGCCGCGGCATGCTGGTGGAGGGCGACGAGCAGGCAGAGCTTGTGCACGCTGGCGGTGACGACCGGGTGGTCCGCGCCGGCATCGATCCCCGCACCGGAATCGATGTCCACGGCGTGCAGCCGGCCGGTGACGCCGGCTTCGGCGAAGGCTGCGCGGATGCGGTGGAGGGTGTGGTTCACAGCCAGTACTCCGCTGCCGGGCGCAGGTGGAGCGGCCGTTCGGGTACGTCGGCGGTCACCGCCGCAGTGTTCCACAGGGCGCGCGTGGTCGCTTCGGTGAAGGCGCCGACGGCGGCGTCGCCACGGCCCTGCGGCCATGCGACGCTGTGGCGCCAGGCGAGCGGGGAGCCGGCGAGGGGCCGCCAGACGATGTCCGCGTACGGGGCCGCGGCATCGGCCGCCCCGGTGTCGCGCGGGGCGAAGGCCACGGCGTTCGCGGAGAGGACGAGACCGCGGACGAAGCTCGGGCCGCGGCCCTGCCGGACGGTGGCGGGGGTGTAGCCGCCCCGGGCGCAGGTGTTCAGTACGTCGTCGTGCAGGGCGGGGGCCTCGGCGCGCGGGAAGAGGACCAGGCCGTATCCGGTGAGCGCGGCGAGGGGGACCTCGTCCAGTGCGGCGGCCGGGGCCTCGCGGGGCAGCAGCACGCCGAGTTCGCGGCGCAGCACCGGCCCGAGCTCCAGCCCGGCGAGGTCGCAGGGGTGCCGGACCAACCCGACGTCCAGCTCGCGGGAGGCGAACCGGGCCAGCTGCTCGGCGGTGGACAACTCGTGCAGCTCCAGCTCCACGCCGGGGTGGTGCTGCCGGAAGGCGGCCAGGATCGCGGCGATCGACTCGCCGGCGAGATCCGGCGGCAGTGCGGCGCGCAGGAGTCCGCTCTCGCCGTCCCGGATGCGGCGGGCGGTGGCCGCGAGGGCGTCCGCACGGGCGAGCAGCAGGCGGGCGTCCTCCAGCAGCATCGTGCCGGCCGCGGTGATCGTCACCTGGCGGCTGGTGCGTTCGAAGAGCCGCACGCCGAGCTCGCGCTCCAGGCGCTGGATGCGCTGGGACAGGGGTGGTTGAGCCATGCCGAGCAGCTCGGCGGCACGGCCGAAATGTCTTTCTTCTGCAACAGCCACGAAGCACTGCAGATGCCGGATCAGGTCCACGGCCAGCAATGATATCGAAGATTGATCGATCCCAGATCAATATGGATCTTGGACGGGGAACGGGCGTCGGTGGTGTGCTCCCGCCATGTCCCCGAACTCCTCGACCTCGAACCCCTCGACCTCGTTGCCGTCCGCCCACCGCCCCCGGCACACCGCGCGCACCGCCGCCCTGGCCCTCGGCCTCGCGCTGGCCGCCGCACTCACCGGCTGCACGGCGGGCTCGCGGCCGCCCGCGGCCGCCGGGCCGACCGCGAGCGTGAACGCGTCCGCATCCGCGTCCGCGTCCGCATCCGCCGTCGACAGCCGGGAGCGGCTGACCGTCGACGGCGGCACCCGGGAGTACCTGATGCACCGCCCCGCCGCGGACGGCGGCGGACCGCGGCCGCTCCTCATCGCCTTCCACGGGCGCGGCGCCGACGCCGAGAACCTGCGGAAGCAGAGCGGCCTGGACCGGGCCGCCGAGGCCCGCGGCATGCTCCTCGTGTACCCCGAGGCCCTGGGCAAGGGCTGGGGCGCCGGCACGGCTCCCACCTCGCAGCGGCCGGATCCGGACGCCGATGTCCGGTTCACCGAGGCGCTGGTCGCCGAGCTCGTGCGCACCGGCCGGGCCGACCCGCACCAGGTCTACGTCGCCGGATTCTCCAACGGCGGCTCCATGGCGTTGCGGATGGCCGCGCAGCGTCCGGACCTGGTCGCCGGCGCGGCCTCGGTCTCCGGTCAACTCCCCACCGGGGCCGCCGCCGTGAAGCCCACCGGGCCGGTGCCCGTACTGATCGTCTACGGGGCCGAGGACCCCGTACGGCCCCTGGCCGGCCTGCCCAGCCCCGGACCGGCCGGCCCCGGGGAGGAACCCGTCACTGCGACCGTCTCCGCCCGGGCGAGCGCGGAGGCGTTCGCTGCCGCAGGCGGGGCCGGGGGTCCCACCGAGGAGGGCAAGCCCGGCTACGACTCCGTCACCTGGCAGCCCGGCCCCGCGGGGGCGACCGTACGGCTGCTCGTCCTGCACGGCGCGGGCCACACCTGGCCCGGCTCGGCCGTTGCGCCGCCCGCGGGCTTCGGCCCCGTCAGCACCGCACTGGACGCGAGCAGCACGCTGCTCGACTTCCTTTCCACCGGGCGGCGTTGACGCCTGCCGTCAGCTGAGGGCGACGCACATGGCGGCGAGCACCACACCTGGGCCTCCGAGTCTGGTGTGCGCCGCCATGGGCGCGGCTGCCCGCCCTCCCTACTGTTCAGCCATGACGAGCCAACTTCCTTTCCTGCGGGAGCGCGTCGCACTGGTGACCGGCGGCGGCAGCGGCATCGGCCGGGCCTGCGCGATCGCCCTGGCCGAGGCGGGCGCCACCGTGCACGTGGCCGACATGGGCGAGGAGTCGGCCCGGAGCGTCGCCGCACAGGTCGGAGGGCAGGCGCACGTCGTCGACCTCGCCGACCCGGCCGCGATCGAGGGGCTGCCCACCGCGGTGGACGTCCTGGTCAACAGCGCGGGCCTGCAACACGTCGCCCCCATCACGGACTTCCCGGCCGAGCGCTTCGCCCGGATCCAGCAGGTGATGGTCACCGCGCCGTTCCTGCTGCTGCGCCACGTGCTGCCGCACATGTACGCGGCCGGCTGGGGCCGGGTGGTCAACATCTCCAGCGTCCACGGGCTGCGCGCCAGCGCCTACAAGTCCGCCTACGTCGCCGCCAAGCACGGCCTGGAGGGGCTCAGCAAGGTCACTGCGCTCGAGAGCGCCCCGTACGGCGTGACCAGCAACTGCATCAGCCCCGGCTACGTGCGCACGCCCCTGGTCGAGGCGCAGATCGAGCAGCAGGCCGCCGCGCACGGCATCGGCCCCGGCGACGTGCTGTCCGAGGTGCTGCTCACCCGGTCCGCGATCAAGCGCCTCATCGAGCCCGAGGAGGTCGCGGCGGCGGCGGTGTGGCTGTGCGGGCCCCATGCCGGCTACCTGACCGGCGCCTCGCTCCCCCTCGACGGGGGGTGGACCGCCACGTGAACCGGGACGGCCACCAAAATTTAACTACCGGTCAGTAGACAGGAGGCGGCAACCATGCGGATTCTGGCCCCGTACATGCCAATTCAGCCAATGAAGCCCCTGAGGAGCGCCCCCACATGCTCAGCACCCGCGCCCGCTTCCGCACGCTCGGAACCGCCACCGGCACGGCCGCAGCCACCGCCGTCCTGATGCTGGCCCCCGTCGCCTCCGCCCAGACCGCCCCGGTCCCCACCCCGGCCCCGGCTGCCGCCCCGGCCGCGGCGACGGCCTCCGCTCCCGGCGGCAACGCACTCATCCTCGGAATCGACTACGGCAAGTGGAAGCGCGATGTCTCCACCGTCATGGCCACGGCCCGCCCGTACGTCGAACAGCGCATCGCCCGGTCGCCCGCCGGTGAGAAGCCCGCGATCGTCCTCGACATCGACAACTCCTCGCTGGAGACGGACTTCCACTGGTTCTGGACGTTCCCGACCCCGGCGATCTCCGAGGTCCGCGACCTGACCCGGTACGCCAACGAGCGCGGTGTGGCCATCATCTTCGTCACCGCCCGCCCGGGGATCATCCAGTCCCTCACCGAGCACAACCTCGAGGCGGTCGGCTACCCCGTCTCGGACCTGTACGTCCGCGACCTGCCCGACCTCTTCAGCGAGGTCAGCACCTACAAGACGGCCAAGCGCGCCGAGATCGAGGCCCGCGGCTACACGATCATCGCCAACATCGGCAACAACAACAGCGACCTGGTCGGCGGCCACGCGGAGCGCACCTTCAAGCTGCCGGACTACGACGGCAAGCTCTCCTAGTCCGGACCACCGCCGCCGGCCGCCTCTGCGCAGGCGGCCGGACTCCGGTCCGCTGCCTCAGGGGCGGATCCCGTCGCAGGTGACCTGCAGGTGGCGCGGGCCGCGCAGGACCGCGTTCTGCCGGTACGGCGGCGGGTCCTCGACCAGGCGCGGGTTCTCCAGGCGGCGGGCCAGCTCGCTCAGCGCGAGCTGCGCCTCCAGCCTGGCCAGCGGGGCGCCGAAGCAGCTGTGGATGCCGCTGCCGAGGCCCAGGTGCTGGATGTCCTTGCGGTAGGGGTCGAAGCGGTCCGGGTTCTCGAAGCGGTCCGGGTCCCGGTTGCCGGAGGCGAGGATCAGCCACATCGAGGAGCCCTTGGGAATGGTCACCCCGCGGACCTCGATGTCGACGAGCGGGGTGCGCTGCGGCAGCAGCTGCACCGGTGGCTCGAAGCGCAGCAGCTCCTCCACCATCGGCACCGCGAGCCCGGGCGTCTCGCGCAGCTGCTTCAGTGCGTCCGGGTTGCGCAGCAGCGTGAGCATCCCGTTGGTGATCAGGTTGACGGTGGTCTCGTGGCCCGCGATGAGCAGCAGGGCGGCCGTACTGAGCAGCTCCATCGTGCTCATCGACTCGTCCTGGCCGTGCCCGACGGCCAGTTGGGAGAGCATGTCGTCCCCGGGGTTCTTGCGGCGCTCCTCGATCAGCCCGGCCAGGTACATGCCCAGTTCCATCCGGGCGTCGTGGGTGATCTTGTCGCGCTCCTTCGGGTCGGCGCCCGGGTCGGGGTCCAGGCTCGCGGCCAGGGTGTCGGCCCAGACGTGGAAGCGCGGCTCGTCCTCGCGCGGCACACCGAGCAGCCGGCAGATCATGGTGACGGGGAACGGGTAGGCGAACTGGTCGACCAGGTCGATCCGGGCCGGGTCGCCGAGGTTGTCGATGAGACCGGTGACGATGGCCTTCAGGTCGTCGCGCATGCCGTCGATGCGGTGCGGGGAGTGCGGCGGCCCGAAGGGGCGGTTGGTCATCCGGCGCAGCCGGTCGTGCTCCGGGGGGTCCAGCTTCAGGAAGCTCGGCGGCAGGGCCGCGGCCCCCTCGTCCTCGCTCTCGGCCAGCGGATCCCCGGCCGTCGCGGCCAGGTTGCGGGCCTCGGAGCTGAGCCGCGGGTCGTGCAGCAGGCTCTGGATGTCGTGGTACCTGCTGATGACGTACGGGCCGTCCCCGTCGTGGAACACCGGGGTCTTGCGCAGCTCCTCGTACAGCGGGTACGGGTTCGCTCGGTTGGAGTAGTCGAGGATGTCGCTCAGGATGCCTTGCTTCATGCCGGGTCCTCCGGAGGGCGGGCGGGTTAGGGGGACGCCCCCTAGGGGGTGTCGTCTAAGTAGCGTCGTCCGCCCGTGAGGGCGGGGCCGGCGGGGTCTGGTGCGTGTGAGCGCAAGGCGGAGGAGGGAGGCGACGCTCGCGTCGTCGACCGACGACAACGCGGCGAGCGCGCGTGCCGGGCCCCACCGGCCAGACGGGACTTTGACGACGCCCCCTAGTGCCCGGCGGGGGTGAACGTCATCCGCCGGTCGGCCGGCGAATATCCGCTGAGGGTGATGGTCGGCCCGTGCGTGGGCACGGACGGGTCGGGGAAGTCCGCGGGGAGGGGCTTTTGCCCTTCGGGGCGGCGGTCGACCGTGGGGAACGGCGGCGGGAAGGGCGCCGTGGCCTCGATCTGCTGCTCGTAGAACTGCAGCCAGCGGGAGTTGTCGAAGGTGACCGCCCCGATGACGCGGCCCTGGTAGCCGTAGACGCCGGTGAAGCGGCGCTCGGCGCGCGAACCCTGCGCGATCAGGATCTCGGTCCCCATCGAGGGCACGCCGACCGACTTGATGTTCACCCCGAACTGGGTGGACCAGAATGCCGGCACCCAGAGGTGGGGGCGGCGCTCGGTGCTCTCGCTGAGCATGTTGTGGGCCGCGGTCTCGGCCTGGGAGACGGCGTTGCCCCAGTGCTCCAGCGACAGGAACTGGTAGCCGAACAGCGGGTGCGGGGAGCGGGCGACGTCGCCCGCCACGAAGATGTCGTCGGTGACGATGCCGCGGATGTCGAAGGCCCGGCAGCCCGCGTCGCAGGCGATGCCCCGGGGGCCTGCGCCGAGCCCGGAGCCGGTCAGCCACTCGGTGTTGCGCTGGGCGCCGAGCGAGACGACCACGACGTCGCACTCCAGGGACGTGTCGTCGGAGAAGTGCGCGGCGCGGACCCGTCCGGTGGAGTCGCCTTCGAGGCCGGTGACCATGACGCCGGTGCGCAGGTCGACGCCGTTCTCCCGCTGCATCTCGGCGGCGACCGCGCCGATGACCCCGCCCAGCGCGCCGACGAGGGGCGCGTCGCCGCGTTCGGCGACGGTGACCTCGAGTCCGCGTTCGCGGCAGGCGGAGGCGATCTCGGAACCGGTGAACCCGGCGCCGATGACCAGGACCCGGCGGGGGCCGGCGTCGAGCCGCCGGGCCAGCGCCGCGCCGTCGTCGCGGGTCCGCAGGACGAACACGCCGTCGAGCTCCGCCTCGGCCGGGTTCGGCCAGGGCCGGGCCCGTACGCCGGTGGCGATCAGCAGCCGGTCGTAGGGCACCTCGTCGCCGTCGGCCAGCTTGACCCGCTTGGCCGCCATGTCCAGTCCGCTGGCCGGTACGCCGAGGCGCCACTCCGCGTCGATCTCGCGGCGGCGGGGCAGCGCGGTGCGCTCGGCAGCGCCCTTGCCGAGCAGGGCCTGCTTCGACAGGGGCGGGCGGTCGTACGGTTCGTACGGCTCGTCGCCGATCATGGTCAGTGAGCCCTTGAAGCCCTTGTCACGCAGGGTCTCGGCGCCGCGCAGACCGGCGAGCGAGGCGCCGACGACGACGATCCGGCCGTCCGCCTTGAGCCGGTCCAGAGCTGCCTCAGCCATGGGATGCCTCCCCGCTGCCGGCGCCGGGAGCGGCACCGGGTGCGGCCGCGGCCATGTCCAGTTCGTCCACGAGGATGGCCTGGACGGGACATGCGGCGACCGCCTGGGCCAGCCGCTCGCGGTGGGCGTCCTCCGCCTGCGGGTCGTAGAGCAGGCCCTCGTCTCCGTGCATCGCGAAGACGTCGGGCGCGAGGAAGGCGCACTGCGCGTATCCCTGGCACCGGTTGAGATCGACGACAAGCCTCAGCAAGGTCCGGTCCTTTCGTTGGCCCCTCCGACTCCCGGCCAGCGTGCGGTGCGCGGACCGGGAAGGCCCGTCCGGCAAGGCCATTGGAGTGACGGCCGGGCAGTGTTCACGGGGTGCGGCGGGCGGCGCGCAGGATGTACAGGCTCAGGAGCAGGGCCCAGCCCGGGAAGACGAGCTCGCACCAGGGCAGGTTGGAGCCGACCACCAGCAGGAGCAGCCCCGCCACGGTCCCGACCATGACCAGCGGCCTGGGGAAGACCCCGAGCTTGCGTCCGATGGTCGAGGTCGCGAGGACGAAGACGGCGGCCATCCGCATCCCGTACGTCGTGAGCAGCGTGTACGCGAAATGCCGGCCGAAGCCCGTGGGGTCTTCGGCGTCGAGCACGGTCCCGGCCGCCGCGACGGCGCCGAAGAGGCAGGCGACGAAGACCAGTCCGCTGCCCAGGAAGACGGTGGCGATGAACCGGTCCTCGGCGTCCCCGGTGTGCTGGCGCAGCGCGCCCATGAACCACAGGAACGCGATCCCGGCGAACGGGACGAGCTCCATCGCCCACTGCAGCTCCCCCCGCCGGCCCGGGGCGATCTCCACCTGGTCGCCGCCGCCCCCTTCGGGCAGCGCGAGCCGTGCGAGCACCATCGCCGCGGCGAGCAGGACGGCGAAGACGACCCCGGCCAGGCCTGCGGCCTTGGGAGTGCTCAGGTTCTGTTCCCGGGTCGTCCCCGATGCTCCCTGTGTCATGGCACCAGCAAGCCGCCCGCCGGGCCCGCGTGCCAGCGGGACGGCGCGGTCGGGTGACGCAGCGGTACGGGGCCTGCGGGATCCGGGGCGGGGGGGGGGGGGGGGGGGGGGGGGCCCCCCCACCTCTTTCCCCCCCCCCCCCTGACGGGGGTGGGTCGACCGGGCGGGAGGGTGCTGCTCCCCCC